>JAHEXS010000026.1:10775-11681 GCA_023252015.1 Candidatus Nitrosotenuis sp.
TTGGTGCCAGAGCTTGTCAGAAGGTACCCGTAAACGGTAATTGTTTTTGCCTCACTTACATTAAAATCGTGATCGTATTCCTTGCAATAAAAGCTGATTGTCGCATCATCGAATTTTTCTTTACAGTCACCACAGAGATACCAGGTGGCAGGAATACGCAGTTCCTTTTGAGGAGTTTTTATGGATTTGTTGCATGATGGGCATTTTAGTTTGTCAGGCTCTAAATCCAAGAATTTGGACTTTTCAGCAAGATAGCCGCAACTTTTGTGCTCAAGCAAATGAAGTTTCTCAACGCTAATTGAGTTGCATTTTGGACAAAACAATCTAACATTTACCAAAAAGGAGGATTGGTGTTCGGGGCACACTAGGAATCTATTATAGACAAATTTCTCAAGTGAGTCAAGTTTTGGATGTGTGAGTTTTTCTAGAAAATCAACATTTGTTACAGCCTCTTCGACCTCCTTTAGTGCCAAATACAGGTATCTTCCTTCTACGTATCTAATTTCAGGAAGGACGGTTCCGTTGTAGTTTTCCTTGACTTTATCAATGAATTTCAAGATTTTTTCCTTGTTTTGATCTTTCCAACGCATGATTTCTATGATTTCCGCAGTGTCTTCTTCGGATTTTTTCACAAGCAGAGGTTTTTGTGCAGTGTTGGTTTTTTTCTCATGATCTGATCCTGCTCCCAATTTTAGTGAGTTCTTGTTTAACTGAAACATGTCGCCTCGTAATTGCAATTCATAGTATCGTCAATATTCGATGTAAGATTCAACGATGTAAGGAGAATGTTGTTCAATTGCACTCACAATCTCTTATGAATAATTTTTATCACTGAAATGCATTGGCCTCAACCAACTTGCCAAAGAGCAATTATTTTATTCGAATAAGAAAAAGTAATCCTTTAAA
>JAHEXS010000027.1 GCA_023252015.1 Candidatus Nitrosotenuis sp.
TAACAAACTTGGGCATAGATTTTCCACGAATGCAGACTTGCTAGCATACATGGAGCTAAAAACAAAACAAGTAGACAACACAAGAGGACCAATAAACACATCCCATGCTGAATTCAAAACAGACGGTGGCAAATTTGGCTTTAACATTGAAGATACGGCGGTGCCTCCAATGGTCGCAAATGTATTTGCGTTGCTCTTTGAAAATCCATCTCTCACAAAGGGAATTGGATTTTTGCAATCATTTAGAATGATGCAAAAGATGGGTGGACTAAGAAGAAAACTATTCTTTAAACGAAGTGTTTCTGCGGATATTATGAAAAATATACTGGATTGGTTCTTAAAACAAAAAGTGGTTCAGGAACTCATATCGCAGCCAATCATAGTTAAAGACAATCAAGTTGTAAGAGAACAAGACGAAAATACAAGAAAGAATCTAAGTCCATTATATGCCATAACAAATTGGGTGTTGGCAAGTAAAGAGCGATTGTTTGATTCTCCGGCGCAACGCCTTTCGAAATTCTTTATTTTCTCATGCATGGGAATAGATAACTCTGATGGAGTGTTAAAATTGAGAGGTAAAGACGAGCAGAAATTCAAAATTGGAAGTGATTTGAAATTAGACTGGGATCCAAAAAAGAACGAAAAGATCTTCAATGACATGATGAAAGGCGTCAGAGAAATTGCAGATGCAATTGAACCAAATGGCGATACCACTGTTAAAAGCCCTAGTTGGAAGGAAGATGCACCATCGGAAAGCAATCTGATTTTGCTTCACCCATTAGGAGGATGTTCGATCGGAAACAATGTGGATGATGGAGTTGTAAACTGTTATGGCCAAGTCTTTAATGCAAATTCTACTGACAAAAAGGCAACATATCCTGACTTTTACGTTGTGGATGGCTCAATCATTCCAATGGCAGTGGGTGTCAATCCATCTCTTACCATAATGGCACTGGCTTTTAGATGTGCAGAAAAGATGGTAAACAATAGACAATATTGGCCATAATGGATTAATGATTGAAATTTACGTTTTCTTCTTTTTCCCTTCTATTGCATGCGCTGTCAAGTTAGAAGTTACATGAAGTCCGATTGCAACAATAGCAATTACTATGTAGTAATTGGTTTTCATTGACATAATGTTTTAAAAATTATATAAAACGATTTTTCCAAATTACAAAAAGTAAATTAACTTTAATGATTACTTTTTGTTTTATAGTATTTGTGCTAATACCTTGAGATTCTATGATTTCAATTATTAGAGTTGATCGTACAATTATGTCCGATATTTTTTGCCACAAGAAAATATGACACCGTCAGCAAAACAATAGATGCCATTCTAATTTGGATCTCATAATACGTCAAAAATGAAAGTGCCGCTGCTCCCGTCGCACCCAGTGTGGATATTATCGTAAATCCTATCTGACTACAACTTGTACATATTCCAGTGCCAACTCCTGCAAAAGAACCAATCATGCCGGAGCTCATGTTTTTAACACCTGTTCGCTGAGTGTAAATCTGGAATGCAGACATGGCAGAAACTATTCCGGTTAATCCGGAAACAATGGTTATCAGAACAAAGCTCAGAACCATATCACTTGGCAATTGGAACGCAAAGTAAGGAACAAAAAACAGAAACTCTCTCGCATGCAACAAAATAATCAGCATTACTGCAGAAATTGAAATCGACATTAGCAGGTATAATGGCTTTGAAAACACTATTTTTAATGCAGTTTTATGCAATTCTGTATAACCTATATTCCATATCATGATGGTTTTGGCTCAAAGTGATCCTCGTGTCCTTTTCCGCCACACCCATCTTCCAAATCCCAAACTTTAGCAATTTGTTTTTCATTATAATTGTATTCTGTGATTAGATATTTTGCTTGCCCCTCAAAGGCAGTCCATCTCCAACACTTACAACAGCAAGGTCCGCCCTCATCTGACATTTTCATTGCCTTATCATAGACTTCTTGTTGTTGTGGATTCAATGTAATTTTTTTATCATAATCTATCAGAGTTTTTGCAAGAGATACTTTGACATCATAAGGATCTGATGGGATCACACTCATACTGGAATATTGTTTCAAGCCTTCGATCTGTTCTGTATATCTGTGAAAATCCATCTTGGAGCAGCAAGATCCCTGCAGTCGTTCGTCATCTGATTTGGAATCCAAGAAGTTTGGAGCTGCGCAATAATTCGTATGCGCATTACTCAAGGTGACAAATTTTTCATCTAAACTATCTACATTGACTGCTGGTTTGTCCCCCATCATAAAATAAAAAGCAATCACAAACAAAAACGGCAATATCCACAAAAACAGGTATTTGTCGGATGATTGCATTGATTTCATTTTATGGTGCCTTTTGATAATTCTATTTCTTTTTGCTCTTTGGCGACCATCTTTTTAGCAATAACGAGCTGCTGGTAACCGAAACAGAGCTTGCAGCCATGGCAAGGCCAGCAAGTGCCGGATATAGCAATCCAAAGCCAGCCACGGGAATCAAAGCCGCATTATACGCAAATGCGTAAAACAAGTTTTGTTTTATCTTGTTGACTGTCTTTTTACTTATCTCAATTGCTGTGACAACATCTTTTAGATCATCTCTGATTAGGACCACGTTTCCTGCCTCTATTGCAATATCAGTTCCGCTTCCAATGGCAATTCCTGTATCTGCCTGAGTAAGTGCAGCTGCATCGTTTATGCCGTCTCCAATCATCGTTACTCTCTTTCCCTCTTCCTGTAGTTTTTTTATGACATTTACTTTTTCATGTGGTAGTACGTTTGCAATTACACGATTAATTCCGAGATCTTTTGCTATTGTTGCAGCTGTTCTTTCATTGTCTCCTGTAAGCATTATGACATGAATTCCATTTTCTTGTAATGATTTTATTGCAGATTTTGCACTTGGCTTTGGAGTATCAAGTAATGCTATCACACCCAGCAATTTCTTGTCAGCCGCTACTAGTATGGCAGTCTTCCCCTCATCTTGGAGTTTTGACATGATTTTTTCTGCAGATTCTGTTTGAATTCCTTCGTCTTTCATCAATCCAAGACTCCCAACCAGTATCTTACTACCATTGTATTCTGCGTCTATTCCTTTTCCTGGAATTGCGATGAATTCCAAAGTCTCGCCTGTTTTGATATTGAACTCTTTCGCTTTCTGTACTATTGATTTTGCCAGCGGATGTTCTGAATTTCTTTCAGCAGTTGCAGCAATCTCTAGTATCTTATTTTTTGCGCTTACAATATCGCTATTTGATTGAACATCTATGATGTCTGTGACTTGTGGCTTGCCATCAGTTAGTGTGCCCGTCTTGTCAAATACGGCAACCTGTGTCTTTCCTAGCATTTCCAATGCCTCACCGCTTTTGAAAATGACTCCATTTTGTGCACTTTTGCCCATTCCAACCATTACAGCAGTGGGCGTTGCAAGACCCAATGCACACGGACAAGCTACTACAAGTATTGCGACTGCAGGTATCAGGGCAGTAGCAACAAGGTGTGCGCCTGCAGGTGCTACAAAATACCATCCTAGAAACGTAGCAAAGGCTACTCCCATCACTACAAAAGCAAAGTATCCTGCTATCTTGTCGACCATTTTTTGCATTGGTGGTTTTCTTCCCATGGCATCCTCTACAAGTTTTACAATCTGGGAAAGAACTGTATCACCTCCAATTCTGGTTGCTTTTATCAGTAGAACGCCTTCTTTGTTAATCGTGCTCCCAATTACAATATCGCCTATTTTTTTTTCAACAGGCATTGATTCTCCAGTTATCATTGACTCATCTACCGCAGAATGGCCTTCAACCACAATGCTGTCAACTGGAACTTTTTCTCCAGGTCTTACAATAATTAGGTCGCCTTCCTGTATGATCTCAATTGGCACTTCGACTTCTTGCCCATCTTTTTTGATTCGCGCGGTTTTAGGCTGGAGTTCAAGCATTTTTTTAATAGCTGATGATGCCTTTCCTTTAGTTTTGTTTTCAAGATATTTTCCTAGTATGATGAATGTAATGACTACTGCACCTGCATCATAGTAGATGTTGTGCCAAGCTGGCGTTGGAAACGTACTATATGCACTAAACAAGTATGCTGCCGTCGTTCCAATCACTACAAGTGTATCCATGTTCGCGGATTTCATTTTTGCAATCCTATACGCACCGATGTAGAATCTGCTTCCGGTGACAAACTGGACCACGCTTGCACATGCAAACATCACATATGCCGCCGTATCCGTTCCGGCAAATGGCACAAACGACATGTATTCAGGATAACCAAGAATCATAATTGGAATTGTAAACGCAATGCCTATTGCAAATAATTTCCTGAGTTTTTTCGCTTCTATTTGTTCTACTGATGCGGAAAGATCCTCACTGAGAATCTGGTAGCCGCTTTTGTTTACAAATTGACGCATATCTGAAAGGGAGAGTAATGCAGAGTTGTATTCTACAAGTGCCTGACTATTCCCATAGTTTATTGATGCCTCTTTTACGCCATTAAGGCTCTTTATCCGTCGTTCAAGATTGTCGGCATCACTGGAATCTGTGACTCCGCTTATCTTCATGGTGAGTTTTTCGTAGACTACCTTGTAGCCTGCTTCTTCGATTGCTTTTTCTATTTTTTGGAGATCTACTGATTTTGGATCAAACTCCAGTACTGCTTTTTCTGAGGCTAAATTGACCTCACACTTTTTGACACCGTCAAGACCGGAAACAAAGTTCTGAATAGAATTTACGCATCCGGCACAATGCATTCCACCTATCTTTAGTGCTGTTCTCTTTAGTTGAGTCTGTTCCGTTTCCATGTTTTGATATCATACAACATTACACTACGACTTACTTAATACCAGCTCTTTACAATTGTAAAGATATAACGTTTAGTATGTCTGATACCATTATACCGACATGGACAATCCACCAGATAACAAATCAAAGTCTATAAAACATTGCCAAGTAGATGATATTAGAATATGTACTAGATGTGGATCAACTAATATCGAAGTAGAAGGAGACACAATTACCTGTAGTGATTGCAATGCAATCTTGTGCTTTGAACATAAAGAATAGATCTAAATTCACATGCCAGTACCGGAACAACCTAAATCATATCCTAATTTGAAATATTATGCTTTACAATTGTAAAGCAGATAACATAGATATGTATGGGTACCATACTAGAATCATGCCCTTTAAGCTGGACGACATTGATTATGCGGTGCTTGAATCCCTAGTCAAGGATGGCAGAAAATCATTCCGCCAGATATCAAGAGAAATCAAAGTCAGCACTCCTACTGTTAAAGCAAGATACGAAAGACTTGTCAACATGGGTCTGATAAAAGCTGTCTTGCCAATAATAGATCTTGGCATGTTGGAAAACAAGACAGGTACAAGACTAGATAACATCCGTTCAAAGGCAATCAAAAATCATGAAATCAAAATCAACAAGAACATGCTTGTGAACATGTCATGTGATTACTGTGAGGGACCGGTTCAGGGAAAGCCAAGCATTTTGAAATTTGCAAATTTTGAGCGATTCTTTTGCTGTACTTCATGTAGGGGTTTGTACAAGGAAAAATACAAGGGACGAATCGAAAAGATATCAAACAAAATTACCATGATTTGAGTGTAATCTGGAAAAACTGTTTTATAATTTTGCAGAATCATTGATGTGTGAACGGCAAATACTTGATTTTAATTCCGATAGTTTTAGCAATAGTTGGAATCGTAGTTTATTCGGCTGTTATTAACAATGAACATAAAGTAAGCAAGGCCCAGGACTCAAGAACCATATTCTGGCGTCACATACACGGACTTGGAATTGACCCTACAAATCACAACATACTGTACATAGCAACTCATGGGGACTTTTATCAGAGCGTAAATGGCGGACCACCTATCAAGGTAGATGAGCAAAGAGCAGATTACATGGCGTTTAATGCCCCTGCAGATTCTGGAGTTCCGCTTTATGCGAGCGGACACCCTTCAACTGGTGGAAACACTGGTCTGATAAAAAGCACGAATGGAGGTAAAACATGGGAATCTGTAGCCACTGTGTTAGACCCTCCAGTAGATTTCCATGCAATGGCAGTAAGTCAAAGTGATCCCAGCGTAATCATTGGATTTGATAGTGAGGGGCGAGGCATATTCAAGACCATGGATGGAGGAAAAACTTGGGAAAGATCTGAAAATCCTGATGTTGTGACTGCTCTGACTATTTCACCAAATGACTCCCAAGTGATATTTGCAGGAACGGGAAAAGGAATTTTTCAGTCAAATGACGGTGCCAAGAGCTGGATTAAACTTGAACAATACAACGGGATATTGGTATTTGCCTTGACCTTTGATGAAAAAATACTATATGCGTCAACTGGACAATTTGGTCTTTCAAGATCAACTGATTTGGGAAACACTTGGGAGAAGATCAATTCGCCAAAGCTAACCATAACAAGCATTGCAGTGGACTCACAAAACAATATTCTCTATGTTGCAGGATATTCTTCTGGTGGATACCAGGAAATATACAAAACAACTAATGATGGAAAATCCTGGGATCTGATTGGGACAAACAAAGAACTTTGACTATTCTACATTTTGCATGCAATCTTGACATTCTTTGAGGTATAATACAATGAAATTCCCAAGGCAACAATTGCAGCTAACTTGAGTTCTAATCCTTGAAATGGGAATAATGCTAAAGCACCACCAAGACCAAATACGCCCAACAATGGTGCAGTACATACAGGGCATCCTGATGCTATTGCTCCAGTGAACGCACTACATGCACTAGAACCTGCACCCTTCTTGAAACCCAAACTTCCGGTCATTCGCTTTCTACAAAGAACCAACGATGTGCTTAATCCTGTTAGTATTGCTATGACAAATCCCATAGTAATAGTAGTGACAGTGAAAGGCACACCGTACATTTGGATGTATTTTGGCAATGGAGTAGGAGTAAAATCAAACGTAAGTGACCAAAATAATGCCCCTAGTGATATAGAAATTATTACAAATGTTGCAGCGAACACTGGTTTCTTTAACACTTTGCCAACAGGACTCATTGTACTCATTTCACAATCTCTTCCTTTGACGGTGAGTTTTGTTGAATACAATTAGGTATAGTGGCTAGCATCTTGTCTAATTCTGAATCAAGTTTTTCTTTTGTCATGTATCCAACAAGTTCTCCAACATTTCTACCGTCACAAAACATCTTGAGAACTGGAATACCCATTACACCGTTTGCCTGTGCAATATCCTCAAGTTCTTCAACGTTTACCTTGGCAAAGACCAACTTTCCTTCATATTGTTTTGAAACTTCTTCAAATACTGGCATTAGCTTCATGCACCAAGGACACCAAGGAGCCCAGAAATCAACTATTACTGGGGTTTTTGATGATAATACTTTGTTCTGCCAGTCGTTTGAAATCTCAATCGTTGTCAATTAACAACATCTCACAGCATATTTTGTAATCTCTCTTGAACAACTCTGATGTTTGTTGCAGTAATCCTCACACTGTTGTGCTAATTCAGGATCCTTGTATCTAAAACCACATGCATCACACAGATATAATTTCTGATCTGATTCTGTTAGTTCTTTTACCATGTTATCACTATGAAATTCAAAGTATTTAAGATACAAAGTTCGTAGTATAGTAGTTACTATGAAAAATCAAAGTAATGTAATTTGTCTGTGTCCACTAGACGGTGTAATAGATACAATCGGGAAAAAATGGGGGTTGCTCATAATCAACGAGATAGGCAATCACGGCAAACTTAGATTCAATGAATTGGCGTCAGAACTAAAGGGAATAAGCCCTTCAACGCTGGCTTCAATGCTAAAGGATTTGGAAAAAGAAGATCTAGTCGAAAAAGAAGTTTTCAGAGAGATTCCTCCAAGGGTAGAATATTCACTGTCTGCAAGAGGTAAACAACTCCGAGAAGCAATTATTCCCCTGATAAGATGGGCTACAAAAAAGGGAAACTATACAGTTCATTGTACTTGCAGTCTAGTTAAGAAATAGATTCTTCAAGATGTTACCATGTTTTGATTCTTAGAAAAGAATTGAAAAATACATTAAATTCCTAGATCAGATTTCAGCACGTTGATTTTTTTCTTTAATCAGCTTGAAAGCAGTTAATCCATTAAACACAAAAATTATGGCCAAACCCAAATAGGCGAGTGGTTGACTGTAATTTATAAAAATAGTTGATACCCCAGTTCCAAAGATGCTTGGAAGAAAAGATATCACGTACAGCCACCACCCACAACAACCAAGGGGAATGAGCGAAAAAAATGAAAAAAATGATGTTGCTATGGTGCTACTCGAATTTCCTCCAAGTGCTTTTCTCTTTACAGTAAGCTTACACCCTAGACTTTTACTGTATCTTGAAAGAAAGACCTGAAAGCCAACGCCTATACCCATTCCAATTATTATGGGAGAGTTTAGCTGAAAAGCAGCTCTTATTGCATCAGGTGGTGGCAGTGCAGGAGTGGTAATTGTTACTATGATAAGATATACTCCAATGGTTATGGCACCAAATAAAATTCCTTTAAAAATTGGTTTCAAATTCTTACCCTTGGTAAATTTCCGTATTGGGATGGAATGCAACCCACTCAAACCAAAATCCGGGATTGAATGTAATTCTGTTGAGCTGCTTTCCCTGTAGAGTACCAGAAACTGCAACCCCATCAAAACTCCATTCTGATCCTGTTTGCTTGTCAATCAATTTGCTGCCATCATGGGTAAACTCTAGGGGTTGCCCATCCACCATTCTATCAAATACATGAACCGTATATGGAAAAACAGATACAAGTACTAGGTTTTGCTCACCAATTTCGTCATTGATGATTTTTTTCGATTCTACGTCCGACAGTTTGTATGCTTTGAAAGAATTTTCATCATGAAATCCCAAGATTATCTCTTTTGGGCGCATCCTATCATCCAAGTTTTTGACTGGAAAGATAATTTGCGAATCCGTATAATAATCACCATATGGATCAGAACCATAAGGTCTTGAAAACCCAGTGTCAGTTGTAAGAACCAGGGTGTCTGGGTACGATGTCTTCCAATCAGACCATTTTGATAAATCAAACGGAATTGTATTTAGATCATTCCCAGTCAGCTCTCCAACTATTGCTTTTCCAAGTGCCTGGCTCCACATAGAGTCCGTGCTTCTGTCATACATTACCAAATTACTATTGTAGAGCTTACCTGAGGTGCCGAACTCAGTCTCTTTGTTATTTACGGTTCTATCAAAGACCTGCGTGGTAAAGCACAAAGGACAGTATGTTATGGCTACTGGTGTCTCACCAAATTTGTCATTTACGATTTCATGCCACACCAAAATGAATAACGGGTATGCCTTTGTTTGTCCATTTAGTTTCAATCCTATGACAAGTTCATCGTCTGAAACAAATTGGGCATCTTTTGCTTTTACAAATTTTGGGTTATCAATTGATGGTATTCCGTCCTTTGGAGGGCCACCACTTTTGATGTCGTCAAGTGGAACTAGATGTTTGAGCCCATTTGTTGTCTGTATTTGTTCAGAGTCGAGAAACGAATTCATTTCTTTTTCAAGTCTTGTTTTTTCTAGAGAATGTAGCATTGGAGGCATGTAAAGTGCCAAAATTATCCATGCAATGACTGCTCCACTACCAACAATTATCACAGTATGCTTGAGATTCAACGCAAAAAGATCGTCTTAAAAATATTAAAAACTTGTTCCAATTCTTGATCTGGATAATTCTTTTTATGCGATGAAAACGTGGTTTATCTTCAATGAATAACAAACTCAAAGCAGCTTCGTTGCTGTTGATAATACCGCTCTTTACCATATCACTGACGACAAACTACTTTCATAGCGCAGACGCACTAAAAAGCAAAGGAGACGACACACAAGGCCGTGTAGTGGCAAAATCATACGGATCAAAGACTCACATTTGTGGTGATAAACCATGCTCAGGAGTTATGTCTGTAAAACAATCAAAAACAATCTCTCCGACAAAACAAAAACAAACCGAAGCAAAGACTGAAGAACAGCCAGGATCGGTCTTACGACTTTCGCGTGCAAGTATCCCTACAACCATTCCAATGCACCAGGGTTGGTACAACGGAGAACCCGTTTACTATATCATAACTGATTCTAGCGATCAAAAACATGCCGACACCATCACAAAACAACAAGGCTGGAAGGTAGAACTTGCACCCCCACTTGCCAAGACGCCAGCAGCCTCACTTGACCCAGTCTATGTCTTTGCCAATGGGGTTAAGGGCAACGGAATCCACGGGTTCCAAGACGAGGTATTTGCCAGCACTCCTGCTCAGGACAAGTACAGCGCAATAAGATCACACATTCACGTTACGTGGAAGGATGCAGCACAAGCAATAGTTTTGGATTCTGAACAAAAAATCCTTGATGCAAAAAACACAGGCAAAGTTGACCTGCAAACACTTGATGGGGTTATTCTAAACATGCCACAAATTGTTTGGCCTGGAGGACAGATGAGCATACGAGAGGATAAAAACATCACAGACGATTCCCCATATGTTGGCGGACAGGTTCTTAGCATTGATACCAAGCAAATGAAGGTAACATTTGTTGCACACAGAGGATGGGGTCCAGATGGAAAAACAATATACTATATTGTAACAGATGCAACCCCATCAGGGCCGGCAGGAATGATGGGCGTTTTGAGTGCGCCAACACTTGCTCCATCCATCAAGAGTCCGGCAGCTGTAGACCTATTCCAATTCATGAACGGCATCAAAGGCACAGGACCAATGGGATTTCAAGCAGGAATTGGAGGCGCAGCCCCAGGTGATTCTAACTACAGTCCATTGTGGAGAATCTCCATGATAGGTTGGAAAGATCCAACAAAAGCAACCATTCTTGAGACAACCGCAGACATCAATGCATTGCAAAGTGCTGGAAAAATAGATGTCCAACTTGCAAGGCCAATGGACAGTGATCATGTAGTGAATTGTCCATTTATTGATCCATTTCAATAATGGAATCATCCTTATTTTTTATAGTTAATGATGTGTATTATTCACATGTCAATCAAATGTGCAGACTGTGATTGTCTTCCATCAGAATGTCAAAATAACAAGTCTCCAAAAAACTGTCCAAGTTGTTCTTGGGATGAATGTTGTTGCTGGAATGCAATTAATCAGTAAAGTTTTCTGATTATTTTAGATGCGCATCTATGACTTGTTGATATACAGAATAAGGTTGAGCTCCAGTTATCTTGATGTAGCCTCGCGCAGAATCGCCTACAAACATAGTCGGCGTTCCAGTAAGCCCAACCTGCTCGGCAAGTTTTGTAAGTTGCTGACTCTGCAGTTCATATTTCTTGCTATCTAAACAAGAATTAAATTGCTCTGCATCGAGTCCTGAAATGTTTTTTGCAAGTACCTTGACTTTTTCCGGTGTTCCCCAGCCAGAGTTCTCTTGGCCTTGGTTAGAATACATGTAGTCATGGTATTCCCAGTATTTTCCTTGCTCATCTGCGCACCATGCTCCTTGTCCAAGGGTTAGTGAATCAGCCCCAACGATTGAAACATCAAGAAAGTAAAACTTTGTTTTTCCTGACTCTACATAATCTGTCATTATCTGGGGTTCTGTCTGATCAAAGAATCGCTTACAGAATGGGCA
>JAHEXS010000126.1 GCA_023252015.1 Candidatus Nitrosotenuis sp.
ATGTCAGAACATAAAAACAGACGTACATTCGGCAAGTGCGGTCTAACCGAGTTCAATCAGTAGAGTTTTCTTTTTCTTAGCTTAGATTCTTTTTCTTCAAATTCTTTTATTTTACCCAGCAGCACAGGATCCAGACTTACCTTTGATAGTAACTCGGCAGACAGTTTTACTGTGTTTGTGTCAAGGGCAATATTTGTGACAGGCAGGTTTTTTGCAATCCAGAGCTTTTCTGTTTTGTCCTCAAGCTTATAGTCCTTAAAGCCGGCTGGGAATTTTTTTGTAATGTGCGTTAGAAGGGTCTTGTCGTCAAATACGGCACGTGGTTCAAAGAGTCGAGTACTATCAGCATACACATTTTCAAAAAGATTTCCTGATATTTCGTCGGACAAGAGTTCCATTTTTGATATTTTTCTGACGAGTTCCAAATAATGAAGAAATTCGTGCGCAAGTATTGCGTGAATTGTTCCCTTGAGTCCAAACGCAACAAGCGGTGCAGAAATTTGTATCACAACTTGAAACTTTTCTTCAGAAAACACCGGAAGTGTTCTTGCAAAAAGTACACCGTATTCAAATGACATATTGTCAGAATTTGATAAAATTGCAGAGGGTTCCACATATGATATTGGGTAATTAGTTCCAGATGCATCTTCTATTCGTTTCATTCCAGATGCCACCAGTTGGAATCGTTCTGTGATCAAGTCAAGCATGTCTTGCGGCAAAAGTCCCTTTTCGTGTGCCTCCCGTACTTTTACCAGATAGTCCAACGGAATAATCTCTTCAGATTAGGTGTAAAAATGTTAGTGTGTGATCTTGACTGCTTCAAAATCAAATGTCTCACATCTGCACTTGTTTTCTAAAATGTCTGAAATGTTTGGAAATACATTATCACCGCTAACAAATCGTTTGAGTGGCAGCCCGCCGCCTGCAGTCATTGAAAGGTAAAAAGAGTTTTCAGAATTGGTTTTGTATTGGATATTTTGGATTAATTTTTCTGTTCTTCTTCCAGATTTTTCGTAAACTGCGATCGTGTTTTTTTCAAGACTATCAAGCCTTGAGAGGTCAATTTGTTCGATTTTGTTCTCGCATGTGATGTATAGTTTTACTTTTGAGGTAAATTGCACTGGCCAAGTTGGAGTTTTGTTTATTAATTTTAAATTCTGCACCACAATCTTGCCCAGTGTTGTTTTTTTTGGCAGTCTCGGATGACGTTTTTTTGGATGAAGTAGTTTTACAAAGAATGGACGCCCAGAACCAAGGACCAGACTAGTACTGTCTTCTCCTCCGATCCACGTTATTTTTGTTTGCACGGCCTCAAATTTCTCAAAGAGGTATTTACTGATCAGCCCCTCTACACTATCAAATTCAGATATGCCGTGATAATTACAGTCGATACATCCCTTGCCAAGACAAGTAGTGCACGGTTTTTGCTTTTGTGGTATGCCACGTTCAGTTTTTGTATATCGGCCCCAAAGAAAGACGGGCTTTGTTTGTATTGTACAAGAGTCGGCCTTAAAATCAATCATAAAGACCAAGTCCGGCTCGGACGATTCAACTTTCTTTTGTGTTTTGTGAGAAAATTGTTTTGCTAATTCTTTAGTAATGTTTGTCTTGATGCCATCGATTCCCCTTAGTCTAAATCTTGATCGTAAGTGATCATCCCTGTCCAGAATTGACGGTTTTATCTTGGTGCCCACAAGAAATGTTGCATAATCATGATCAGTTGAGACATCAAGCATTTTTATCACCTGAGAGTTAACGCCATCAAAGATGTTTTTACATACATAGCATTTTGTGCTTTTTATTTTTAGAGTATGATGAATTTTATCACCCAGATTTTTATTTGATACAAGTCCAAGTTTTTTTGCAAACAACCTTCCTAAACATACATCGCACAGATCGTATTCTCCTAGTATTTTCTGTGATAATTGCAATACATTTGCAAACGGTTTATTGTTTTTTCTCACAGAAAAAATCTTGCAATCATACTATTAGTAATTTACTGGGACTAGCCCATGCCCATTTTACGAAGGAATCCCTGCATCTGTCTTCCTTTGGACGCCTTCATCATGCTTTTGGAATTTTTGTAATTTTTCAAAAGCTCCTTTACTTCATGCTCAGGCCAGCCAGAACCGCGTGCAATTCTTTTGATTCTAGACGCGTTCAATAAATCAGGGTCTGCTTTTTCCGGTTTTGTCATGCTTTGTATGATGAATCGCCATTTTTGGATTCTGTCTTCCATTTGGTCTAGCTGATCATCTTTTACCATTCCAGATAATCCGGGCATGTTATCCAAAAATCCCTTTAGCGAACCAACCTTTGTTACCTCTTCTAGCTGGTAATAGAAGTCATCCATGTTCATCTTGCCGCTAGAGATTCGCTTGAGTCGCACATCATCTGCTTCATTTTCAAGTCTTTTTGCAAGATCAAGTAGTGCTTGGATGTCCCCCATGCCAAGTAATCGTCCAACGAATCTAGTTGGTGAAAATATCTCAAGGTCGTCTATTCTCTCTCCAGTTCCAACATACATTATCTTGGCGCCAGTTGCTGCAGATGCTGCCAGTGCTCCACCACCTTTTGCAGAGCTGTCAAGCTTTGTGATTACAATACCGCCAACAGGTACGGTTTTGTGAAATGATTCTGCCTGATTGTAGCACTGCTGGCCTATAGTACCGTCAATTACAAGTAATGCAAGATCAGGGTCTGCTATTTTGCCAATTTCTCGCATTTCATCAAGTAGATCTTTCTCTTCCTTGTGACGGCCTGCGGTATCAATTAGTATGATATCCAAGTTAGAATTTGCAAAATACTTCAATCCGTTCCTTACAATTGCTGGAGAGTCCAGGTTGTTTTCTTCACCATATACTTCGACGTTTGCCTTTTCACACATTGTTCGAAGCTGAACTAAAGCTCCAGGTCGAAATGTATCGGCGCCAATTACGCCTACCTTGTAACCTTGTTTTGTTAGGAATTTGGCCATCTTGGATGATATTGTGGTTTTTCCACTACCTTGGATGCCAAGCATCAATACCTTGTTTAACTTTCCAGGCTTGAAGGAAAATTCGTTTTCCTTGCCAAGAAGGCTTGCCAATTCATCATATAGAATTTTTACAATGTGATCTTTTCTTGACAGTCCAGGTGGTGGGGTTTCGTTTAGTGAGCGATGTTTTAGATTTTCTGTTATTTGTAGTACTAGTTTTACATTTACGTCTGCTTGAAGTAATGCCTTTTGAACGTCACGAGATAATTCATTGATTAATTGCTCGTCTATACCCGAGGAGTTTACAATTTTCTTAATTGCTGCACGAAGGCTGGTCTTTAGGTTGTCAAGCATTGTCCTTTATTTTTGCACGCACTATTTCAAACCTTCCTCGGTAACCATCCCAGAATATTGAGGAATCCTCAATTTCTATAGGATTTGAGAAAAGTGGACAGTTCACTACAAACGTTTCAGCTTCCCCACCTTCGAAGCTCAGATTGAATTTGTGTTTTTCAGACAATTGTTCTAGTTTTGTAAGATCATCTTTTGTTATTTTTTTGCCAAGCCATGATTTGTCAAGACCGTCAGTAGAAACAGACGCGATTATGAATTCAAATCCAGAATCAAGTAATAATTGCATGTATTGTACTTGGTTCTTTTGCCAGAGAGGAGATATCACATGCAAGCCCAAGTCTTTTGCCACATCTTCGAATTTTGTTTTTTGAAACTCGCTTAGTATTCCCCCATGTAAAATTCCTTCAATTCGATGGTCTTTTTTTGCAGCAGATAACGCTTCTTTTAGATTTTCAAGTTCTGCTTTAGTGTCACTTGATTTTGCCGTAATTGTAATTTGAGGAATTTTCATGGCTTTGGCCTGCAGGCTAGCAAGTCTGACATTCGGGTGATGTAATAGATGACTATCATCAGACTCTGCAAGTATTGTCACCAGACATTTGACTGTATGTCCATGATTTTGTGCCTCATAGATTGAAAATGTGCTATCTTTTCCCCCAGAAAACAATGCGGCAAGATTCATTTGATATTGATTA
>JAHEXS010000001.1 GCA_023252015.1 Candidatus Nitrosotenuis sp.
AACCTTTCAGGCAAAGACCTGGCAAAAATGCTAGATGTTTTGTCTGAAGCAGATGTCTTGTATGGAAAAATAATGCGAACGCAAGAATGGCGACTCCTCAGATACCTTGATAATATTTTGCTCAAACTGTACGATGATGGCCTCCAAGTCCAGTTTTCACAATATAATCTCCCGTGGCCGCTTCTCAATAAGATAAGATGGGACGGAAAGACAATCAAATCGCTTGCATCAGTTCTTGCAAAAAGATTTCATGTTTCACAAAGCACAATTGCTACGTTTTATTTTCCGTACATTCTGTTTTGCATGAAAAACAAAAAACTTGCACTTGAAATTAGTCCGGAATACAACGAAATCCTGGAAAAGGAGACTGCGTTACTAAAATGAGCTGGCGCAAAATTGCAATGAAGTTTCCTGGAACATGTATCATATGCAACCAGAAAATCGACGCAAACGAGACTGGCTTGTGGGCAAAGGGGCTCGGAGTAAAGCACGAAAAATGTGCATCAAAAGAGGTAAAGGAGCTAAAGTGTATCGTGTGTGGCGGGCAGGCTGGCTGTGCGCAATGCGAATTTCAGGACGACTGTGACCGCGATGTGGTGTCTGGGCTCTGCATATGCAAAAAATGCTCTGACTTCAAGGATTCTTTTGCGTTGTACCAAGATTCCGTGAAAAAAAACTTTGCACGCTGAACAAGCAATAAATAGAAATTATATTGCCAAATTACGCTTACTGTGAAGGCACTAGTATACGAGGAATATGCACCCGATGACGATTACACGAAAATTCTCAAGATAAAAGACATTCCTGAGCCTAAGCCAAAATCAAACGAAGTCGTATTCAAGGTAAAGTTTGCAGGCCTTAATCATGATGACATCTGGGGAATGAGAGGAAAGCCGATCCAAATACCAATGCCACACATCTCGGGAACCGATGCTGCAGGTGAGGTGGTGTCTGTTGGTGAAGATGTAACTGACATCAAAATAGGAGACAGAGTTGTATCGCATGGAAATATTTCATGCCGGATCTGCAGGGCGTGCACCGACGGCAGAGAATATGATTGTAAACAACGAAAGGTCTGGGGATTTCAAACTGGACCGCTGTGGGGCGGATATTGCGAAATGACACATCTTCCCGAAGTAAACGTAGTCAAGATTCCAAATAACATCAGCTATGAGGAGGCTGCCGCTGCATCGATGGTGCTTACCACCTCATGGCACATGCTGATTGGTCGAGCAAAAATCAAGCCCGGCCAAACCGTTTTGATAATGGGAGGAGGCTCTGGCATGGGAACCTTTGGAATTCAAATCGCAAAATTATATGGGTGCGATGTTATCAGTACTGCAAGTTCTAACAAGCTAGAAAAATGTTTGAAGCTTGGTGCAGACTATGCGGTTGATCACAGAAAGGAAGACTGGCACAAAGAGGTATTTTCAATATCTAAAGAACTGGCAAAAAAGAAAAACGAGCCACCTGGAATTGACGTGATCTTTGAACACATTGGCGGCTCGCACTGGAACAAGGAGCTTACCCTGCTCAAGTACGGTGCTACCTTAGTTACAACAGGTGCTACAACTGGCTACGATGTTCAAACTGATCTTAGACACATTTTTTTCAAGGGAACAAACGTCCTGGGCTCAACTCAGGGAACCAAGGCGGAACTAGAAGAAGCCATGCACTGGATGTCAAAGGGAAAAATCAAATCCATAATTGACTCTGTTTACTCGCTAGAAAACGCCGTAGACGCACACACAAAAATGCTCAAGGGGGATGTCTTTGGCAAAATCCTAATGACACCCAGCTGAGTCCGAACTTACGCGTAGAATTTGTAAATTACCTTGGCATGGGAGTGATCTCAAGATTCTAAAGCAAGCTTATCTGATTCAAACATCTTACCTGTTATCATGTTCTAGAATGTCCTAATTTTATTGACAAAATTCATTCGTAAAAGTACAGAGGCAGACTTGCCTGATAAACAAGGAAGAACGATTTATTTCTCAAAGTCACCTTCTCAAAACACAGGAACGAATCTAGAAAACCATCCTGAGGATAATGATTCTAGTCGTAAAGAATTTGATAAATTAACAAAACACCCAAACGAGCAAATTTCGATTGGAGACATTGGAGACAAAAAACAAGATAAAATCAACACCATTAACAAAATAATCGCAGAAGAAGAAAAACAGATAAAGAATATTCAAACATCCATTCAACAACAATCAAAAAGCCTTGAACGCGCAAAGCAACTCTTAAGGGAAAAACAATCACTACTTCAAGCCGAGCTTGATAGCAAAATAAGCAAGTTTTCCAACTCTGAAAAGTTTTCAATAGTGGGAGAATTCTCGTCAAAAATGGCTCATGACATAAGAAACCCGTTATCTGTAATCAAAATACAAGTAGATCTTTTGAAATTACGCTACTCAAAACAGGAAGACAAAATACTGCTTGATTCTCTGGGACGAATGGAGCGAGCTGTAGGTGGAATTACTACTCAACTGGACGACGTCTTGCATTTTCTTAAAGAACGTCCTTTACGTCTTGAAAATATCGCTATCTCAAAAATATTGGAAGACTCACTTTTCTATATAGAAAAACCCGAGAACATAACAATTGAGCTTCCGACACAAGACATTACAATTTTGTGTGATGGCAGTAGAATGCAACGGGTATTTACAAACATAATTCTAAACTCTATCCAAGCAATGAACGATGGTGGAATCGTCTCAATCCGAGCTTTTGAACAAAATGATGACATGGTAATAGAAATAAGTGATACCGGTCTGGGAATCGCAGATGAATCCATGCCGAAAATTTTTGAGCCCTTGTTCACAACAAAAAGAGGTGGAACCGGATTGGGATTACCAATATGTGAAAAGATCATCAATGATCATAATGGCCTCATTACAGTAAAAAACAACCCTACTACATTCACTATAACAATTCCAAAAGTCCAATCGTGTCACACCGAATAATTCTGGAATTTGGAAAATTCTGTACCATAGAATCCAAATTATTCCATCCTACCAAGTAAAAGAGAGATGACTGATTCAAATAACAATGGCAAGAAATTCCTTTATCAATTCCGCCTTAACCAATATTTTAGTACAGAATTATGAAATGTCAATCTGTATGGGTGAAAATAAGGACTTGAAGAAAAAATGGAAAAGGCCAGATCTACTAAAGCGATCCAAAAGCAAATGCTGGATTGCGCTTGCCAAAGCAGAAAGAGTATCTGGATTGTATGTGTGAGAATTCTAACATTGGAACGAATGTCTTTAGAACCACGAAAAGGCCGGCGAGACAAAATTGGAGAATAAACAATTCTAAAATTAATATAGCCAGCGTTGCGCTCATTTGTTGCGGGACCACATGCATTCTGATAAGATTGAAAAATTTTTAGAAAAACAAAACACAGCGCTTGCAAGTGGCGGAGAAGACAAGATACTTGCTCAGCATGAAAAAGGAAAACTCACTGCGCGAGAACGAATTACTCTGCTCTTAGATGAAGGAAGCTTTACTGAGCTTGATGCTCTTACCACTCATCATTACCATGAATACGATATGCAGAAAAAAAAATTCTTTACCGATGGCGTAATCACGGGATATGGAACTGTTTCTGGAAGACAGATCTTTGTGTTTGCTTATGATTTTACTGTTCTTGGTGGCACACTAAGTCAGATGGGTGCCAAAAAAATAACCAAAGTCATGGATCATGCAACACGTACTGGATGCCCAATAATTGGAATAGCTGATTCTGGAGGTGCGCGAATTCAAGAAGGAATCTTGAGCCTCGACGGATTTGCAGACATATTCTACCATAACGAGCTTGCGTCAGGTGTAGTGCCGCAAATCACTGCAAGCATTGGGCCCTCCGCTGGTGGAGCAGTATACTCGCCTGCGATGACGGACTTTGTCATAATGGTAGAAAAAGTTGGAACAATGTATGTTACGGGACCCGAAGTTGTCAAGACTGTTCTTGGCGAAGAAGTTTCGTTTGAGGATCTTGGAGGCGCAATGACACATGGAACAAAAAGTGGAGTTGCTCATTTTGTTGCAAAAAATGAATACGACTGCATGGATAAAATTAAAACTTTGCTTTCATACATTCCGTCAAACAATACCGAAGAGCCACCAATAGTTGAAAACGACGACGATCCAAATAGGATGGACCACAACCTGATAAACAAGATACCTGAAAATTCTCTTCAGCCATACGACATGAAGGAAATTATCCACGCGATTGTTGATAATCATACCTTCTTTGAAATCCACGAACTTTTTGCACCAAACGTTGTTGTAGGATTTGCAAGAATGCACGGAAGGACAATTGGAATTGTTGCAAACCAGCCGCTTTTTCTTGCAGGTGCACTGGACATTGACTCATCAAGCAAAGCATCACGATTCATTAGATTTTGTGACTGCTATGGAATCCCAATAATTACACTAGTTGACACTCCTGGATACATGCCGGGAACACACCAAGAACATAATGGAATAATTCGACATGGAAGTAAACTCCTCTATGCATACTGTGAGGCGACAGTTCCGAAAATAACACTAGTAATTGGTAAAGCATACGGTGGCGCTTACATCGCAATGGGAAGCAAAAACCTCAGAACTGACGTCAACTATGCATGGCCAACTGCACAAATCGCAGTTCTTGGTTCAGAGGCAGCAGTAAAAATAATGAACAAAAAAGATCTTGACAAGGCAAAAAACCCAGACGATCTCAAAAAACAGCTAACCGCTGAATTCAATGAAAAATTTGCAAACCCCTACATTGCAGCATCCAACGGCTCAGTTGATGCGGTAATAGATCCTGCACAAACAAGACCCATGCTAATCAAAGCGCTTGAAATGCTTGTAAACAAACGAGACAAACAACTTCCGCGTAAACACGGAAACATCAATTTGTGATTAATATGATAAAAAAAGTTCTTATCGCAAACAGAGGAGAAATCGCTCTACGCGTAATTAAGACATGCAAGGCACTTGGTATCAAAACTGTTGCAGTTTACTCTGATGAGGACTACAACTCTTTGCATGTAAAGCACGCAAATGAGGCATATCATATCGGAAAAGCCGCACCAAAAGAAAGCTATCTAAATCAAGAAAAAATATTGCAAGCCATTCTTGCATCTGGTGCAGATGCGGTTCATCCTGGCTATGGCTTTCTTTCTGAAAACTCGGACTTTGCAAAACTCTGTGAAGACAACAAGATAAACTTTATTGGCCCGTCCTCTGCGTCCATGGACCTTTGCGGTGACAAGATGAGGTGCAAGTCCGCAATGTTGAAGGCAAAAATTCCCACAATACCTGGAAGCCCAGATCTTGTAAAAGACGTTGAAGAAGCACTAAACATTGCAAATAAAATTGGATACCCCGTTTTACTAAAGTCAGTTTATGGTGGTGGTGGAAGAGGAATCCGACTTGTAAACAATGACAAGGAATTGCGCGAGGCATTTGATACAGTAACCGGCGAATCAATAGCCGCATTTGGAAAATCAGCAATGCTTGTTGAAAAATTCCTTGAAAAAATTCGTCACATCGAATACCAGTTAGCACGAGACAAACATGGCAACGCAGTCCACATATTTGAGCGAGAATGCTCCATTCAAAGACGTAACCAAAAATTAATCGAGCAAACACCATCGCCCGCAGTTGATCAAAAAACAAGGGAGATGATTGGCGAACTGGTCGTCAAGGCAGCCGAAGCAGTTGATTACACTAATCTTGGAACTGCAGAGTTTCTAAGGGCAGACAACGGGGAATTTTATTTTATTGAAATCAATGCTAGATTGCAAGTGGAACATCCAATCACAGAACTTGTCTCAGGATTAGATCTTGTAAAATTACAAATTGATATTGCAAACGGGGAACCGATCCCATTCCAGCAAAAAGATCTCAAAATGAACGGCTATGCAATTGAGTGTAGAATAAACGCAGAAGACACATTCTTGGACTTTGCCCCGTCTACTGGACCAGTACCAGATGTTTCGATCCCGTCAGGACCGGGAGTCCGCTGTGACACTTATCTGTATTCTGGATGCACCGTTTCGCCATTTTATGATTCGCTCATGGCAAAGCTTTGCACATGGGGACAAAATTTTGAAGAGTCAAGAACCAGAATGCTTAACGCACTAGATGATTTCTATATTCAAGGTGTGGAGACTTCGATTCCTCTTTACAAAACAATTCTAAAAACCGAGGAATACAAAAAAGGAAACCTTTCAACGGACTTTTTGAAAAGATATGGAATTATTGACAAATTGGAAAAAGACATCAAAGCTGAAAAGTCTGCCAATAAAGAATCTGCACTTGCGGCAGCGATAATGCACTCTGAATATTTGAAAAGCAGAGTAAAGAACTCAGCTACTCCCAACTCATCATGGAAAAATAAACTGGATTGAGAAGATGGAATACAAAATAGAGGATGTCACAGGAACGTTTAACGGCAAGATACTCAAAAATCTTGGAAACAACGAATACATAATCAAGATAGACTCTCAAGAGCACCAGCTAAGAATTCTTGGCATGAATTCTAGGGGAATTGAATTCGTTTTAGATCAAAAATACCACAAAGTAAAGTATCTTGAAAACACCACATCCCAGATGAGTTTGGTAGTTAACGGCATCCCAATGAAGCTAAACACGAATTCTAAATTTGCCGAAATTGTTTACAAAAACACCGGTGGTGCTGACCGTGGTGATGCACAAACAAGTCTGCGTAGCCAAATACCTGGCAAGGTAGTCACAGTAAACGCAGAAGAAGGGGCCAGTGTCAAAAAAGGCGATGTTGTGTGCGTTTTGGAATCAATGAAGATGCAGGTATCAGTTAAATCTCACAAGGACGGAGTTGTCAAAAAGATCAAAATCAAGAGCGGAATGTCCGTTGCAAAGAACGACATTCTTGCAGAAATAGAATAAAAAAGAAAAATTACTTTCCTTTCTTTAGAAAGTCAATTATTTCTTGATAGTTTGGCTCAACTAGAGGACTTTCTGAGACCCACTTGTATCCGACAGTTCCGTTTTCATCCAATACAAAAACAGAACGCTTTGCAGCGTCGTATCCTTTGACGTGCAAAAGATCTGGCATCAGTATGTCGTAATCTCTAATTGTTTTGCTTTTGTAGTCTCCAAGAACTGGAAAGTTTAGATTGAATTTTTCTGCAAAAGCTTTGTTTGCAAATGGACCATCGTTGCTTACTCCAATTACTTGGGCGCCAAGATTTGATATCTCACTCCATCTGTCTCTGAACGTACACATTTCTGTAGTACATACAGGAGAGCTTGCAGCTACAAAAAATGACAAAACTACTTTTTTACCCTTAAACTCACTTAGTTTTCGCATTTTCAGTTCTGTATCAACAAGCTCAAATTCTGGAGCTCTATCACCAATATTTACGACCATGAGCTACAACTTGTTTTTGTCATATATCAATCATAATGAGACTCATAATCTGATCGCATTTTTTGTCTATTTTTCTGCATAGCTTTTTATATTATCGACAGGGTGTCAAGCTGATTTGGTTGGGGAGTATGCTGCTAACTTTAGTCATGTTCTTCTGATGTTTGGATTTGCTATAGTTGCAGTTGGGCCGGCACTCTTGATATCACGTATGATCTCTCCACGTAAAAGAAGTAATCCAGTAAAATTCCTCCCAATGGAATGCGGCCAGGTTCCGCAAGGTGAGGGAAGAACCCACTTTATGATGCAATATTATTCCTATGTTTTGATGTTTGTTGTTTTTGACGTAATGGCAATTTTCCTATATGCCTGGAGCAGCACCCTACTTCATCTACCAAAAACTGCGACTTTGCCAATTATTGCGTTCTTGGGCATAATGTTTGCAGCAATGGCATTTGCGCTTTATCAGTCAAAGAGGCGAAACATATGGTAAATTTTATACTGATATTCGAAGTAGTAAGAGGTAAGGGATTAGATTGCTAAAGGAACTCTTAACTCCACAAAACGCAAATGTATTCATCGGTAAGCTGGGCGATATCCTGGTTAAAGCAGTAGATGCGCCGCTGGGCTACGCCATTAACTGGGGTAGACTGTGGTCGCTCTGGCCAGTACACATTGAAACCGCATGCTGTAGCGTAGAGTTTGGTGCCGCATCAGGTCCGAGATATGATGTCGAAAGATTTGGAATCATCGAAGCATTTGGTTCTCTTCGACAATGTGATCTGGTTGTGGTGCAAGGAACCATCACAAGAAAGATGGCGCCTCGACTCAGACTGGTATATGATCAAATGCCAGAACCAAAATATGTTATAGCTATGGGCGCATGTGCCATAACTGGTGGATTATACTTTGACTCGTACAACGTCCTGCCGGGAATTGACGGAATACTTCCTGTCGATGTGTATGTTCCAGGCTGTCCCCCTAGACCTGAAACCCTCATACAAGGATGTATGCTACTACAAGAAAAAATCAAGAGGATGAAGGCTAGGTAGAAAATCTTAATGAGTCAACCGGAAACCCCAGAAACAAAATCATTAGCAAAAGCACAGCCCCAAAAGGAGCTGCCGCAGTTTGAAAAGTCACTCGCAGACAAACTTGAAAGTAAATTTAACTCAAAAGCAACAATTGAATTCGTTAAAGTAAATAGAATTAGAGTCAAAGTAAAAAAAGAAGACGTGCTTGATGTAGCAAGATTCATCCGGGACGAACTTCATTTCGATCACGCCGAATCCGTAACAGGTGTCGACTATCCTGACCAAAAGGAAATCGAAGTCGTTTATCATCTTGGCTCCTATACCGATCCCGAGTTGGCAAAACAGGTTTTGACATTGGCAACAAGAGCTCCACGCGAGGAAAACCCAAGTCCTGGAAATGATAGTACCAGACTGCCAAGTCTTAGAGATATATTCTACAGTGTAGAGTTTCATGAAAGGGAGTGTTTTGAAATGTTGGGAGTTTACTTTGAGAATCATCCAGATAACAGACGACTACTCTTGCCTGAAGACTGGGCAGATTTACCACCAATGCGCAAGGACTTTAAGATAAAGGGAAGATAGACAATGACTACTCAGCTACCACCTGGATTGCAATTAGAAAAAGTAGACGAACGTATTATGACGCTTAACGTTGGCCCGCAACATCCTGGCTCTGGCCACATGAGACTGATAATCAAAGTGGATGGCGACTATATCGTGTCATGTGATCCGGATCCTGGTTATGTGCACAGAGGAGAAGAAAAGATGGCAGAATACCGAAACTATATCGTAAACATTCCTCACCTTGAAAGACCTGTAATTCATGACTCTTGCAACGTGTTATACCCATACTGTCTTGGTGTGGAGGAACTACTGGGATTGGAGGTTCCAGAACGCGCAAAATACCTCCGGGTTATAGCATCGGAGCTCAACAGGTGCGTCTATATCCAGTATTGGCTTGCAATATACGGAATATTTCTTGGACACTCTACAATGTTCATGTGGCCTGCAGGCGACAGGGAACTACTCATTGATCTTTTAGAAAAAATTACCGGCGCTCGAGTAACGCACGCATACTTTGTCCCAGGTGGAATTAGAAATGACGTTCCCGCAAACTTTGAAGACATGTGCCTCAAGCGCGTCAATTATTTTGAAAAGCGAATCAAAGAATACGCCGCAATATTTTACGACAATCCAATTTTAATATCCAGAACACAAGGAGCTGGAGTTCTGTCGCGCGAAGATGCAATACGACTTGGAACAACTGGCTCTACTTTGCGTGCAAGCGGAGTTGACTTTGACCTAAGAAAGAAAGAACCATACGATGCATATGGCGAGCTCGATGTTCACTCTAATGTTCTAAAGGACGGCGATTCTTATGCCCGCTCAAAGATCCCGTGGCTTGACATGCTTGAAAGCTGTAACATCATCAGACAAGCATTGCAAAAAATGCCCAAGTCCGGCTCCGTTAGAGTAAAACTAAAACCAAATCCAAAGGGCGGAAACGACGAAGTCTACAAACGAGTAGAATCCGGTCGCGGCTCACTTGGATGCTACATTGTATCGCGCAGTCAACCAGAACCATACCGTCTCAAGCTTAGTGTTGGTTCCTTTAGGAATCTAATATGTATGCCATATTTGCTAAAGGGCGAAAAATTAGGAAACATGCCAGCAGTTTATTGGAGTCTTAACTACTGGCCGGTGGAGGCTGACCGATAAATGTCTGCAATTGCACCAAAATTTCGCTTTAGCTATTTCATAAAGTCAATACTTGACAATGCGTTTTGGGCAGTCACACTCTTTGCGTTAATTGGAATTCCAATCATGATGGTGCTCTTTTTCTATTTTAATCTGCCAGTGATGAACGACAAACTCACGACACCATACCTGATGCTTACAACAATTGCAGATCCATCAAGACAAATTCCTCTTCTAAAATCCCTTATCCACACTGACTTTTTCAGAATCACCGCATTTCCTGGATTTGGATTTGCAGCATTGCTTGCAGCTGCAACAATTTTCATTGAAAGAAAAATGCTCGCCAAACTTCAGCTGAGAGTCGGGCCGTTTTACTGTGGTAAAATTGAAGGAATATTACAGCTGGCGGGGGACGGACTCAAACTAATATCAAAAGAAATCATCATTCCTGCAAAGGCAGACAAGCCAATATTCTGGGCAGCCCCTGTCCTCTTTGTTGCAACTGCGGCCGCATTTGTGGCACTGATCCCAGTTGCAGGCGGCGGATGGGTTGTTGCAGACATCGATGTTGGACTGCTTGCAGTATTTGCCATAATTGGATTCTTCCCAATTATAACGGTCCTGTCTGCATGGTCTGCAAACAGCAAGTTCCCGTTCATTGGCGGAATAAGGGCACTGCACCAAATGATCTCATTTGAAATCCCGTTAATTCTGTCAGTACTTGGAGTCGTAATTCTGACTGGCTCGCTAAACCTGTCAGAAATTGTCCAAAGTCAGATACACTACTGGTGGATTGTCTTTCTCCCAATTGGTGCAATTGTGTTCTTTATAGCAATGCTTGCCGAACTTGAAAGAATTCCGTTTGATCTTCCAGAGGCAGAAAGCGAAATTGTTGCAGGATGGCTTACCGAGTTTTCAGGAATGATGTATGGATTGGTTCAGCTTGGCTCATATGTCAAACTATATGCGTTTTCAGCCTTGTTTGTCGTGCTGTTCTTGGGCGGCTGGAACGGACCGATGGTGTGGCCGCCATTCCCAGAAGAGATCATCAAAAATGGAATAACGATGGGACCAATAACTGCACGCTTCCCAGGATTGCCGCTACTTGATCAGCAAATGCTCAACGACACTCTCTGGTTTGTGATAAAAACAATGGGAGTCATCTTTATGGTACTGCTCCCAAGAGGTGTATTCCCAAGAATTAGAATTGATCTTCTCTTGCACATTGGTTGGTACAAATTAATTGGATTGTGTTTTGTTAACATCTTTATAGCACTCGGTTTGCTGTATGCAGGAGTACTAGGTCCGGGGGGAATATTGTAAATGGGAACAGCTACTGGAATTATCAAAGCATTAAACTCTGGAATTAAACATCTTGCCATAAAGCGATTTACGCTCAGATACCCAGAACAGAAACTCAAGTTCGTAGGCGATGGATATCAGTTTGATCCAACAACCGGTGTAGGAATTGCAGGATACAAGGGCAGACACATGCTGTTTCACGACAAGTGCACAGGTTGCCAGCTGTGTGCCATTGCATGTGAGGGAGTGGCAGAGGCAATAGGTATGGTAAAGGTACAGGATGAATGGAAACACAACAAAAAGGGAATCATGCCACAAATCGATTATGGAAAATGCGTCTTTTGTGGGCTGTGCGTTGACGCATGTCCATTTTATGCACTATACATGACAAACGACTATGAATTATCGTCATTTACAAAAGAGGCACTAATCTACACACCTGCCCAACTACAGGTAAAGCCGTTTGTGCAACAAGATGCAGAAATCATATTTGATTCAAGGGGAGCAACACATGGCTGACGCAGTGTTTCTGGCAATATCCGTTCTTACAATTGGCTCTGCAATTGCCGCACTCGAAGTGCGTTCTCTGATTTATGGTTCCATATCACTAATGGGAACACTTGGAGGTGTAGCCGGATACTTTTTGCTGCTTGATTCGCCGTTTGTCGCAATGTTCCAAATTGCAGTGTATATCGGCTCAATTGCAGTTTTGATTCTATTCACAGTTATGCTGGTACGACGACAACTAATCTTTTTCAAAGTTGAAGACAAAAGAAGAAGGTATGCTGGGGTAGGCCTGATGCTGATACTGATGGTGGCGCTTGGCACAATAATCTTGGGATCTGGCATCAAGACAATTCAAACTGATGCATCACCAGTTAACTTTAGAACAATAGGTGAGGACTTTCTGACATACTACTGGCCTGCACTCATACTAATGGCATTGATTCTGGCATCGTCTGTAATTGGCGCACTAACACTTGCAAGAAGGGAGGACATGGAAAATGAGCAACGAACTAATTGACTTTGTAATTGTATCAATTGCATTACTTGCAATTGGCATTTATGGCGTTTCAGTAAAACGAAATGCGATCCGTATGCTTTTTGCAATTGAAATAATAATCAACGCAGCAAACCTGAACTTGGTTGCCTTTGCAAGATACATTCCAAACAGCAAAGGACAGACGTTTGCATTATTCTCAATCGCAATAGCTGCTGCAGAAGTGGCAGTTGGACTTGCATTGATAATTGTTGCCTACAGAATGTACAAGAATATAGATATTGCAGAATTTAGGAGCTTGAAGGGCTAATGGAATTTGCATTACTTCAGGCAGTCTTCCTGCCTTTGTTATTGGCACCTGTAGCATATGTGATTGGCAGAAAGTTTGGTCCAACTGCAGCAACTTGGTTTACATTTGGTCTGCTACTCTACTGCACATTCCTCATAATCGATGTGGCACTAAGTGGACACTATGAGGAACATTACACTTGGACTAAGCTTTTCGGAGAATTCGGCTTCAAATTAGACGGCCTTGCAATTCCATTTGCAGTCATCATATACGTGCTAAGTGCAATTCTTGCATTATACTCACAACCATACATGATACACAAGTTCAAAGAATTCTACGAAGAACACGCGCATTCCCATTCAAGTGAATCTGGAACAGGTCAATCGACTGCACTAGTGGAATCAACCGCACTTACAACCTATGTGAATAACAAATCTGGTCTGTACTTTGCACTGTATCTTGTGTTTGCAATGGGAATGCTTGGAACAGTCCTTGCAACAAACCTGATAGAATTTTACATATTTTTTGAGATAATGCTGATCCCGGCTTTCTTCTTGGTAGCATTCTGGGGAGACGGACCTAGACGAAGAATTTCTCTTATGTTTTTCTTTTGGACACATGCTGGTGCAGTGGTACTGCTCTTAGGATTTTTGACAATAGGCCTTAACGTCGGCAGCTTTGACTTTACCGCAATCCAGGAATCAAAGATTCCATCAAATGTTGTAATGCTTGCAGCAGTTGCCATAGTGATAGGCCTTGGAGTAAAGCTTGCGGCATTTATCTTCCATATTTGGTTACCATATGTTCACGGTGCAGCTCCCACCCCGATCAGTGCGCTATTGTCACCTGCAATGATCGGAATTGGAGCATACGGAATATTTCGATTAATAGTTGAGTTTTTGCCAGGTCAATATGCGGAAATGGCACTGTGGCTTCACATATGGGGTCTTGCCACAATGATTTACGGAGGCGCAATGGCACTCATGCAAGACGACCTGAAGCGACTACTCGCATACTCTAGTGTCTCCCAAATGGGATACATTTTGTTTGGAATTGGCTCTTACTCTACTCTGGGACTTGCGGGAGCAGAAATGATGTATGTGACCCACGGATTGGGCAAAGCTCTCCTCTTCATGACTGCCGGAATTTTGATTGTCCAGGTCGGATCAAGAAGCATAAGTAAGCTTGGCGGACTGGCAGGAAAAATGCCAATTACTGCAGTATGCGGTGTCATTGGAGCGCTCACAATAATCGGCGTTCCACCAACTAGTGGATTCATGGGCGAGTGGACTTTGTTCTATGGTGCACTGGAAACTGCAATTAAGGATCATGCGACAACCGGCTCTATTGTAAGAATGGTCACGTTTGGCCTGGGTCTTGTAGCTACTGTACTTACAATGTCATACATGCTTTGGATGCTAAAACGCGTATTCTTTGGAAAACTCCCAGAAAACCTATCGCATGTCAAAGAGGCAAGCTGGTACATGACTGCTCCAATGATGGTGCTTGCAGGATTTACAATTGTTGTCGGTATCTATCCTGATATTTTCTTTAACAACATAATTCCATATATGAAGGGAGTTTTGGGTGCATAGTAATGGAACCCTTGTCTGGAATTGCAGTTAGTGGAACTAATGCCTGGGCAGTATGGATACTGCCTTTTGTAGCTGCACTAATCATTCCTGCGGTGGGCAAGGCCTCAAAGCGGGCAGCAGGCTGGGTGGCAGTAGCACTTGCACTGGCCAGTGCACTTTACGCTGCAACAATGATTCCTGGTGCTCTGGCATCACACGAAATTCATGATCAGGTAAACTGGATCTCCTCAATTGGAATCAAGGCCGGAGTTTTAGCTGATCCACTTGCAGTGATAATGGCAAACGTTGTCGGCTGGATTTCATTTTTGATTATTGTGTATAGTACTGGATACATGAAGGGAGACAAGGACATTGTTAGATTCTGGTTCTGGATGATGTTCTTTATTGGCTCAATGCAACTCATCGTACTATCAGACAACCTTCTCATGATGTTCTTTGGATGGGAGGGAGTGGGTCTTGCATCATACGCCCTTATCGGATTTTGGTATCGCGACAAGGCAAAAGATCATGTCGGTATTGAGGGAAAGAAGGTGCTTGGATTGATGGAATATTACTCCCCGACACACGCAGGAATAAAGGCCTTCATCATGACCAAAGTAGGTGATATCATGATGCTATCTGGCATGTTTTTGATATTTGCATTTGCAGGAACATTTGGATTTAGAGAATTAATGCATGACACTGCTTGGGCAACATCCATGCAAGCACAAGGACTGCTTGTACCTGCAGCAATACTGTTGTTTGGTGGAGCAATTGGAAAATCGGCCCAGTTCCCGCTAAACGAGTGGCTACTTGAGGCAATGACTGGCCCAACGTCAGTATCTGCACTCATTCACGCAGCCACAATGGTAAAGGCAGGAGTATTCCTAGTTGCAAGACTTGGACCGTTGTTCTTTGCACTGGCAGCAGCAGGATTTGCACTGGACCAGTTCTTTACAGTAATTGCATGGGTCGGTGCCATAACTGCACTACTATTAGCAACACAGGGAATGGTAAACTCGGAAATCAAAAAAGTACTTGCGTATTCCACAGGCTCCCAAATTGGCTACATGATGATGGCACTGGGAATAGCGGGACTCTCAAGACAATTTGTTGACGGATACACCGCAGGATTTTTCCATTTGATTTCACACGCAATGTTCAAGGCTTCTTTGTTCATGGCGGCAGGGTCACTGCTTCATGTAGTTGGTTCTAGATTCATGACAGATATGGGCGGTTTGCGCAAGCACATGAAAAAGACATATGCGTTCATGTGGGCGGCCGGGCTTGGCCTGATGGGTGCGCCGTTTATCACAACTGGATTTTGGAGCAAGGACGCAATATTTGCAGCGGTATACGAGTCTGGAAGCCAGTGGGCAATTCCATTATTTGCAATAGCAGTACTGACTGCAGTAATCACGGCATTTTACACTGTTCGAATGATTGGCATGGTCTTCTTTGGCGACAAGAGCAAGCACCTTGAACACATGGAAAAAGAAGGACATCACATCCATGAGGCACCAATGTCAATGTGGGTACCATACGGAATACTGGCAGCACTGACAATTGGAATTGGCGTAATAGGACTAACTGCAGAACATGGAATTCGTGAACTGTTCACAGAATATCTTGCAAACACATTCCACATCGAATCTGCACATATCGCAGTTGAGCAAGGCATGACAATTCCATTCCTTGAGGGAATCAATCCAGTTGCACTTGGGGCATCGCTTGCGGCATTTACAATAGGCGGAGGACTTGGCTACATCTTCTATATCGGAAGGTTTGTTGATCCTGTAAAATTTGTAAACTCTAACATTTTCTTTTATTCACTTCACAAAGTGATCCTAAACAGATGGTACCTCAACGCCATGGTCTACTGGTGCTTTGTTGTAGCGCCACTTTGGATAGTAAGGGGCGTGTGGCGATACTTTGAGAAAACTGTAATTGACACCGGCATTAACATGGGCCTTGAGCGCGCAGTCGGCTGGAGCGCCAAAGTAGTACAAAAAACACAGACCGGCATTACACAATCATATCTTTACGTATTTGGAGCTGGAATACTTTTCGTAGTCCTGTTTTTGTTTATTTAGGAGAAATGAAATGATCGAAATAACTTCTCCACCAATAATCCTAATCGCAATACTTGGTACAATTGGAATGCTACTTCCAGTAATCAGCATGATGAGAAAGGAAAAAGGCTCCTCCTCACTGTATGCGACAATTGCGTTTGGCGCATTGATTGCATCGATTGGATACGTCGCGTACGAAATAGTTACAAACCAGATTCCGCACGCCGCACTATTCTCAGGAGACGTACTTTCAAACGACTCGTTTAGTGGACTGTTTGCAATTGCAATGCTGATTGTATCCATAATGACTACCGTCGGCTCGTTCAACTTCATGAGAAACCAGCCGCACACTGCAGTCTACTACTCCCTGATACTATTAGCAACAATCGGAATGGTGCTTGTTGCATATTCAACTGATTTGGTAATGCTGTTTGTTGCATGGGAGCTCATGAGCATCCCGACATATGTCCTTGCAGGATTTATGAAAAAGAATCCAAGCTCAAACGAGGCAGCACTCAAGTACTTTTTGTTTGGCGCGCTGTCGTCTGCAATCATAGTTTATGGAATTTCTCTAGTCTATGGAATAACTGGCTCTACAAACATTGGCGAGGTGGTGACCGGCCTTGCACATGTAGACCAGCAAATGATGCCGCTTGCCATTCTGGCAGTCGCAATGTTCATTGCAGGATTTGGATTCAAAATGGGACTTGTTCCATTCCACATGTGGCTTCCAGACACCTATGAGGGTGCCCCGCCTACCATTACAGCGCTGCTTGCAGCAGGAACCAAAAAGGTAGGATTTGCAGCGGCACTCCGAGTAATCATAATGGGAACAATTGTACTGAATCTGGACTGGTCATTTGCACTAGGAGTAATTGCCGTTATGACAATGACTGTTGGCAACATTGCGGCAATCATGCAAAAAAATATCTCAAGAATGCTTGCGTATTCCAGCATTGGCCATGCAGGATACATTCTCATTGGGTTAGCAGTAGCGCCGTTTACCGTCCTTGGAATTCAAGGCTCGCTGTTTCACATTCTGAATCATGCAGTAATGAAGGGTGCAGCATTCATCGCAATCGCAGGCATTGTAACTACCCTTGGCATAACAAATATCGATAAACTAAAGGGACTTGGCAGGAAAATGCCAATCATATCTGTGGGCCTCGTGGTATCACTCCTTGCACTGGCAGGTGTTCCACCAACTGCTGGATTCTGGAGCAAGCTGCTGTTGTTTGGCTCGGCACTAGATTCTGGAGTACCCTCCTGGGCACCGTGGCTTGCAATAGCAGGTGTACTGAACAGCGCACTGTCTCTGGCTTACTATGGTTGGATAATTCGCAAGATGTACTTTGAGGGGGAGACAGAAAAACGAGTCGTAGAACCAAAATCCATAATTTCCGTAATGGTGTTCTCTACTATTTTCCTAATTGCAATAGGTGTGTATCCAGATCCAATAATTGACTTTACAAAGAACGCGGTGCCGGCACTCGGTGCTATGATTACACCTTCAGGGTAGTAAATCTAAGCAAGTATTCTAAATGCGATTTTGCATTGCTTTCTGAAATCTTTCGCAAGCTTGTAGTTGCTTTTCCCGCATAATCTTTTAGCAGTTTTTCCATGTGGTTGAAAACATCCCGAGGATCCAAACTCTTTTTCACAAGCAAGTTGAACAGCTTGTCTTCGTTTTTCCAGTCTATCAGATCATCTCTGATTTGGTAAGCGATGCCGATGTTTTTTCCATATTCCGACAATGCCATTATCTGTTCTTCGTCTCCTCCTCCAATTATTGCGCCAAGTCTTGCCGCAGTCTCAAAGGCAGTCGCAGTCTTGTATTCTATGACCTTGAGATAATCGTCAAATGTCAAGTCCTGGCTTGTCTCAAGTCTGGTCTCAATTACCTCGCCCTCGCTCATCAGCATTGCAGTGTTTGCCAAATCTTTTGTGACTCGGGGGTTGTTTAGTCTTGATGAAATGTTGAGTATCAATCCCAAAACAAAATCGCCAGTCAAAATGCTGGTGTTGTACCCGTATTTGATGTGGAAAGGATCCTTGTAGCGTCTTGAGGTCTCGTTGTCAATGATATCGTCATGTATGACTGATTCTGTGTGCAGGAACTCTACTGCGCATCCAGCAGTATATGCCCGCTCATCTATCTTTCCTACGCATTCTGCGGAAAGAAGCAAAATCAGCGGCCTTATTCTTTTGCCGCCCTCGATTGCGTATTTGAGGGGCTGCATAAACTCGGATTGTGAATACAGCGCAAGCTCTGACTCGAGTGCATGATCAATTCTTGTAATATACTCCTTATACGTCTCAAATAATGGATTTATTTTCAGATTTTTTCGATCCAAAAAACTGCTCAAGTTTTCCTCTTCCCTAAGAGTATTAATAGTTTGTAGGTGCTCCCGCCGGGATTTCCATCACGAAGAATTTGGACCCGGGATCTCCGCCTTGAAAGGGCGACATGCTTGACCGGACTACACCACAGGAGCCCGTTTGCATCGACGTATCGAGTCCTTAAAATCGTTTTGAACATGAAAGATTTTTTTATTGGCAGAACGTCACATTGTCATGAACTCACTTTCAAAAAGAATTGACAATATCATAGAAGAAAAAAGCTTGCTAAAACACCCATTCTACCAAATGTGGAGCGATGGAAAACTATCGATTGACTCACTTGCTGGCTATTCCAAAGAATACTTTCAGATGGTAAAGGCAGTCCCGTCTTTTGTTGAGGCAATCGCATCTTTTGCCCCGGAATCACTGATTACTGAAATCAAAGAAAATCAGGCAGAAGAGGCAGAACACCTCAAACCCTGGGTTAACTTTGCAGTCTCCTTGGGAGTTAATCACACCGAAATTGTAAATTATGCGGGATTAGAGAAAACAAACCACGCAGTATCTGAACTGTCGCAGCTGATCACAAATTTGGAAAGTGGTGCAGTGGCAATGTATGCGTTTGAAAAAGAGATTCCAAAAATTAGCCACACAAAACTGGACGGATTGGAAAAATTCTACAATATCATTACCTGTGAGGCAACCGAATACTTTAGACTTCACATGGAGGCAGACATACGACATGCGCAAACCTGGCGAAACATCATCGATGCAATACCGCAAGAAAGACACGACGATCTAATCCAGGTAGCAGAAAAATCGCTGTCTGCGCAAAATCATCTGCTTGACAGCTGTTATGAAAGCTACTGCCAAGCTCTATAACTTTTATACGCAAAAGAAATCTGTTTTTTGGGGCCCATAACTCAGCTTGGTAGAGTAACCGGCTCATAACCGGTGAGCCAAGGGATCGAAGCCCTTTGGGCCCATCTTTACATTACCAATGGACACCTTTTGAGGAAAATCTATTATCTTTTTAAGATTCTAGTGATCGTATTCCAGTTTCGAGTGATAACTTTTCGACCAATTCTTTTTCAAAAATGTTCATCAAATTAGTTGTTCGATATCTTGGTGAAAGGAAGAACACTACATACTTCGTTGGCTGAAACACACAAAATTTTGAAATTCTTCTCAGTCGACTCACAGGGAATTTTTAAACTGCTTTTCGGTTTTTCAGAGAGAAATGTGACGTAGAGCCTAGTTTGAGGAATAACTATAATTTTTTTTAAAAGGATCTGAATCTACCATTCCTGAATCTCTCCGATCGTACGTAGCATACCAACTTCGTGTCCAAATGTCTTTTTCAATTTTTTCGCTAGAACTCAAGAGTGAAAGACATGATACTGCAAATCAGTCTTTTCTTGGCATTGTGGAAGGATATTCATGAGGAAGCATTACTCCTGCAAAAAATCCCATGACTACACCATAAAGTAGATGTAAGAATAAAGCTCCCCAAAGAATTCGATCAGTATTTGATAAAAGCCTCTTTATCGGTTCAATTTCATCTAATGTAAAACCATACTGTCCAGGATTCATCGTGATTTGTTCAACGATTGGAATCATTATGAAAAGATTGATTGGTAAGAAAAAAATTGCAAACACCTCAAGTCCTGTTACTCCTCCAGCAAAAATTCCTTTTTGAAAACTAGAGATGTGTAAGACTCTATGGAAAGTAGAACAGACAAAAAATACTGCACCAATTAATGCAGCCGTACCAATATGAACACAAAAACCAAAGACGATTGCGTCAATATTTTGCAGACCTACTAACAATCCTATCATTTTATAAAAAGTTCCACTTGGAACTCCTAGCTGCGAATCTATTCCCATAAAGGATGAGGAAAGAGCCATTCCACCAACGATGCCTGCCATTGAACCCGATATTGCTTTTGATAAAATTTTTTTACTTGTTACGACTTGGTTCTCCTTATCTGTATGCATTCTCAAATTATACTAAGACAAATAGATGATAAGTATATTCCATAGTATATTAAAAATTTGTTTAATTTTTCTTATTTTATTACTAAAATATAAGGCACTGGTAAATATGTTAGCGCAAAAAATTTAATACTATTTGCATCTTTTCATTCCGACTTCGCAAAAACCAATTTTACAGTTTTGATAACGCCGTCAATTGGTTTCTCATAACCGCGAAAACAAGTTTTGCATCTTTTCAGCAATTTTTGCTATCCCTTCTGGCGTTACTATCTTATCGACAGTCAAGTAAACTGTGATCATGGGCAGGTATAAAACAAGTTGCTGCATCTTTCTCTTAGTACGTGCCTGTAGTCTGTCTTTCCAGAGGCTTGGTTAAAATGTTCACGCCTACTTGGCCTTAAACCAACTTGATAGTAAAACATTATTCTATTTTCATCCGGCTCCATTGGTTCTGGTGAATGTGCAGACTGGTCAAGTAAAACATGGCCTTCGAGGTCTATCAAGCCAAGGCGTACACTGCGGATCAATCTTAAAAATTTCCTTTTGCTAATACTCTAACCTCATTAGAAACCACCTCAACATGATTTCTTTAAAATAGAAATAACTGTTAATGAAGGAATTGACAAACTGGATTAATAAAAAATTTCTATGTTTTGGATCTGATGAGTCATATGGCACAGAAACCTATAATTGGTTTTATTTGGTATTGCAATTCGACACAGTAAATTTTTTCCTAAAAACTAAATGTTTGTTAGCAAAAACAATCAGAATCTTTATTTTCTTCAATTTTTTATTAATATGACAATGTCTACAAATGAACAAATACTTGATGACGAGGGCAAACTCGTAAATCTAATAATGGAGGGAATCCCAAAAGCAAGATTTTCGTTAATCTGTGATGAAAATGGAAAAGTTCTTTGGAACAGTCAAAGAAATAATACGAAACACTTGCTTTCTCTTGAAGAAACGAAAAAATCGTTAATAAGGGCCTTAGAAAGCTGGCATTTACGCGATGATTTGTCGCCAAAGATTGGAAAAGGTAGATACGCAGTAGCAGCTTATGAAAAGCTCACACGAGTAACTGTTCCACTCGCAAACGGCCACATGCTGTTAGTAAGTATTGAAGACGATTGGCGTATGCAGGGTCACATAAAAAGCATCCTGAACATTATAGAATGGATTCAAACACATTCTTCAAAGCTTCACTAATTTCGTTAGTGGTTTTACAGTATCTGCAACATGGATCACAATCGGGAAGAATAAGCAAAACTTACCTGACTCTAATTTCATAGTAAAAAAATTAATGGTGGTATTGTAAGACTCACATGGTTTTATGTCGTTGTTTAGCAGCTCTAGCAAACGAGCAAGTTCGTCTTTGTCCACACTTTCGATTTTAGATTTTGCCCCTTCCTTACCGCAACTAAAAATCAATAATCAGGTAAAACACCTTCAAGTTCACAAGTTCACTTTAAAATAAAAATCTTAGAAGATTAAAGATGTAAATGGATTTTTCCTAGTTTTTGCCAATGCCATGATTTATTAATAAATTCTATAGAATATACATGAAATGCCATCTGGTCAAAAATTAAGTATTTATTCACCATTCGGGGCAAAACTAACTTTGTTATGAGAAAGTGAACTGTGCTGTGGAGAATTTGAATTCAACTAATAGAAAGACACGAAGTGTTAGCTATCGAACGGATACCAAGATCCTAGATGAAATAATGCGCGAATCTCGCATAAGAGAAACGTCCACCAATGTTCTAATTAACCAAATTCTGCGTAGATTCGTTGACTTTGATAGATATGAGCAGCGACTTGGAATCCTACCCTTCCCAAAGGAATTACTTTTTGTTGTGATGAAGAATTGGAAAGATAAAGACATAAAGTTTTTTGCAGAAGGAACCTTCAAGTTTATCAATGAAGCAGTAATACTAACTCATAAGAAGCAAGACCTTGCGGCATTTTTACTGGTATTAAAAGAGTATGTCAAGGTCGCTGGAATTGCATCTGATCATATCATGAAGGATGGTAAAGATGTTTTTGTTGTACAACATGATATGGGATTAAACTGTACTAAATTTACAAAGGAATTACTTGCCATAATATTTGAGAGATTAGCAGGCAAAAGAGTAGAATTTGAGCTAACCGAATCATCTGTTATAGCAACAGTCGAACTACCGGAAAGCGTTCACTCTAAACTTATTTTATGAGGAACTAAACATGAAAAACCCCTTTGCAAGAAGTTTAAACACAGAATTAATAGCACTATTTGTAACAGTTTCGGTCATATCTATAGTGAGTGTTGCGGTTTTGAGTTTTATAGCCTCCCAAAACGCATTAGAAGTAAGGATAACAGAGCAATTGGAATCCGAGGCCAAGCACAGGACACAGACCCTGAAGTATGTCTGGAATCTAAGACTTGATGAAATAAAGATTCTAGCAGCAAATCAAATAATTCAAAACATGCTAAGTGAATCCAACAAAAAAGAAAAAGGCGAAATCGTCGACGAGTCTGCGTTAAAAAAAATGGTAGATAATTTCATAAAACAAGAATGGCCAGAATTTACATCGTCAACTGGAGATGAGCATTTTTACGACCTCGTCATTATTGACAAATCAGGTAAAGTAATTTCTTCCACAGACAAATCCGTAGAAGGAAAAGATTTCTCACAAGATCCCGACTTTGTTAGAGGAACGAAAGAATCATTTTATTATTTGGGAATGAACAAACAGAAAAAACAATCTACATTATTTATGGTAGTGCCTGTTGTTAATTCGAGAACAGAAGAGACGGAATCTATCGGTGTTATCATTGCTTCCAGAGATATGGCTCTTGCAAATAAAATAACAACAGATAGAACCAATTTGGGCAAAACAGGGGAAACATACTTGGTTAATCATGATAAACTGATGCTTACGGATTCAAGATTCATTCAAAAAGCTGCGTTCTATCAAACAGTTGATACCTTACCTGTAAGGGAATGCATTGAAAATGGACAGGACCTCACTGGTGTTTATCCTGATTACAGAAGAATACCAGTTTTTGGAGCTTCGCACTGCGAGCAGGATCTTGGATTCGTATTTTTAGCTGAGATGGATGTATCTGAAACATACGCCCCTGTAGACGAACTTCAAAACCAGTATGTGATAATTGGTTCGATTACTGCCGTTATAGTTGCAATTTTATCTTTCTACATATCGTCTTCTATCTCAAAACCAATTGTGAAATTGACAGTCATAGCAGAGAAGATAAGTAAAGGTCATTTGGATACTGAAGTAGAAGAGCTAAAGTCAGAAAACGAAATCGGCAAGCTATTACATTCTTTTAAAATGATGATGTTGAATCTGCGACATCATATAGAAAAAGTAGAAAGTTTGAGTGAGGAGCTGAAAAGCGCAAACGAGGAACTAATGCAAATAGATAAGCTAAAGACTGAATTCATCAGCATTGCCTCACATGAACTTAAAAATCCAATTCAGCCAATTCTTGGATTTGCTTACCTCGCAAAGAGCGGGCAAATTCCGCATGATGAAGCATGGGATGGTGTTCTTCAGCACTCTCGTAGACTGAAAAAATTAGCAGGTGATATTCTTGATGTGAGTAGAATAGAAAGTGGCACACTTACCTATACGATGGAAAAAGTTAGAATCAACGACATAGTTCTCAACGTAGTAAATGCTGCAACTGTAAGTATAAGCAAAGATGTGGCGATTGAGGTTAATCTTGATAGAGAGAATGTGGAAATTGATGCAAGTAAAGATCGGATCACTCAGGTACTATCAAATGTAATTGACAACGCCATGAAGTTCACAAAAAAGGGCAGCATAAAGGTAGAAAGCTGCGCCTTTCCAAAGAAAAATTACGTAGAGATTAAGATTAGTGATACAGGTATTGGGATTGCAGAAGATATTCTTCCCAATTTATTCGGCAAGTTTGTATCAAGAAGTACGCAGGATGGATTTGATCGTGACACCGGTCTAGGACTGTTTATCGCCAAGGCAATTGTAACTGCTCACAACGGAAGAATCTCAGGTTATAATAACAAAGCAGGCGGAGCTACATTTCTGATTGAATTGCTAATTGATGCCAAACCTGAAATGCTCTAAACTTTGAATTTTTAATATTTTTCACTTGCTAGATCTTTTATTTGCAGTACCTGCATTGAGTCTTTCGTATGGCTCTTCTATCTTGGCTATAAAATCTTCTAATTCAAATGGTTTTTCAATCAATTCTACTGAACTTTTTAACTCCTTTGCTAGCTCTAGGAGAGTTTCTCTCACATATGCGGAAGCAAATATTATTCTCTGTTTTGGATTTATTGCCAAGATTTGTTTTGCAACTTGCATACCGTCTTTGCCAGGCATCCTATAATCAAGGACGACAACATCAAATTGTGAATCATTTGGTGTTTTTGGATTACTTTGTTTCCAAGCATCATTATATGCCTTCAAGCAATCCACCCCATCCTGCGTGGTTACAACCTGATGGCCTCTCTTTGATAACACAATCATGTATTGCATAGCCGTGTGTCGTACGTCTTCCGCTATCAATATTTTCATGATGAAATACTTGATTCCATGTTAATTAACGTAGTGAGTTCACTGAACGACAGTGAATCAATTCTTTGAATATTGATTCACTGAAACGCATTGCATACCTGCTTGTTAAGTATCACAGCTTTATGGTAATCAATATGTCAAAACAAGTAGTCAAAATGCTAGATGCATCTCAGAAAAATAATTCTGTGTCTCATAAAATGGACAAGATATTATCAAAAGCGGACCATGAGAATATTGTAAAAGAAACCAAACTTATCGAAAATTCAAACGAAAATAATAATGATAAAATAACCTCAAGTGGATTTGAGTTCTTTACTAGACTTTCATATTGTCAAGCGATGCTATACAAAACATGGGTTGAATCCTCAGACAAGGCATCAAGCATTCTTAGCTTGACAAAAAGCGATAACAAGAAAGAAATTACTTCATTACATATTGGGATTTATGAAGATGCTTTTACCAACCTTTTCAAATCCTCTGAATATGCATCAAATTTAGGCAAGCTGCTAAATTCAGCGATGGACTATGTGAAGGTCTGGAAATTCCACACTGCGGCTCTTTCTAATGTTGCAGATCATAGTTCTGAAAACAACAACCAAGACACAACCAAGAATGAGGTTAACTAGATCATGATGGCAACAGAGGATAAACCAAGTGGAACAAATCTTGTTGATTTCCAACACCAAATGCTGGATCTTTACATGGGATCCTTGAAAGTCATGCCGATGCTGTCCAATTTACATGAAATTGTCATTGAAAACACGCCTTATGATGTTGTTTTTGAACTAGACAAAATTAAGTTGCTGCGCTACCGATCAACAAACCCAAGGTCACACAAGACGCCGCTTCTAATCGTATATGCTCTGATTAACAGACACTACATACTTGATTTGGAAAACCTGAGTGCAATTAGAAGCCTACTAAATGAGGGCTTTGATATCTACCTTATTGATTGGGGTACACCAGATGCTGAAGACTACAAGCTAACCATAAACGATTATGTAAATAGATACATGGACAATTGTGTTGATATTGTAAGAAAACTTTCCAACATAGAAAAGATATCGCTTTTTGGATATTGCATGGGTGGAACATTTTCTGCAATTTATACAACAATGCACACTGAAAAGGTAAAGAACCTGATAACTTTGGCTCCGCCAATTGATTGCAGCAAAGAAACAACTGTTTTTGGCGCCATATCAAAATTTCTTGATGTGGACAACATGGTTGATACACTTGGCAATATACCATCATCTTTTCAACATCTTTTCTTTACGATGCTAAAACCGTTTAAGCACTATGTTCAAAGATATTACGAAGTTTCTCAAAGGATTGATGATAAGGTCTATCTTGAGAATTTCATGAGACTTGAGAAATGGCTATGGGATACAGTACCTTTGCCCGGTGAGGTATTCAGACAATGGATCAAGGACATTTACCAGAAGAATCTGCTTGTTCAAAACAAATTACAAGTTGGAGGGCAGACAATAGATCTTCGTAAGATAGATGTGCCTCTTTTGAACATAGTTGCAGACTTGGATCACCTTGTTTCACCTGAATCAAGCAAGGCGTTGAATCAATTGGTCTCAAGCAAAGACAATACCAACATTGCTTTTCCTACTGGTCATGTTGGACTTTGTGCTAGCACATTTGCGTTAAAGGAAGTGTGGCCAAAGGTGGCTCAATGGCTTGTAGCGAGGCAATGATATGAGTTCATTCAAGTGCCCAGAGTGCAATAGATTTACGCAGAAATTTATTGCAACATTAGAAAATTCTTCTGAGAAATTTGATGATGTAATAGAATATTGCCATTTTTGTGACTTAGGTTTTTATCAGATATCTCCTACCAATTTTGAACCAGTCGAGATAGAGCAACCAGAAAGAATGTTTGCAAGTGTTGGATCATACCTTCATGAAAACGACCTGTCCATCTGATTCATTAAAATATTGATCGGACAAAGAATTTATCTTAACGTTCTACAAACTTTTTAAGTTTTGAAAATTTAATTTGACCTAGAAAAAATCAAAGCGATTATACTGTGAATCAAAGATAACACCATGTCAAGTTTCAGCAAAACGAGAGAACCCGAAAGGCATCTCCTGGAAGAATCTGAAAAATCTTGTAAATCGGTGCAGTTCTTGAATCGATGTCAGGAAGATCACTTCCAAGCGTTATCATTATCACCACAAACAGCGACAATGCAAAGAGGTCATAACCTGTAGGGCCTGATCCCCCGAGAGTACACAAAGACAAGGAGCAAAACCACTCTGAAACTTGCAACGATTCCTGTATCGATATGTTCTTTCATGTAAGGCATTATACGACCTCTAAAATGCAGTAAACACAAATTTTCTCTAATTACTTTACTACCGTGACTCTAGTTCGGAAATTCTTCGACGGAAACAAAAGTGGAGGGAGATTTCGATACCTTCTGGGTAGCGAGTCCCTTTGGACCAACTTCTACTTAATGACCTGCCCTGTTTTAGGACGACCTTTCCGTTGGAAAGCGTCTCAATGTATTACCACTTCTCAGTGCGTAAGAGATTTTATTTTGGGTGATGTAATATAACCGATTGAAAGAACAGGAAATTTGCAGTTATTGTAAACGGCCAATTGATGATCATACTGGGAGCGAGTTATTTTCATGCAAGCTGGAGATAGAAAAAAAGCCAACCATGACTGACGATGAAGCTGTAGACTCTTTTAACAAAATCAAGAGCGGTGAATACGCAAGAATGAAGCAAGATAATAAAAATTCAAAAGATTAAGGGATCATGTTTTTGAGTTAGTAAATCAATAATACTCATGGAGATCCAGTCTTCCAGTAAAGATGATCTTATTGACGTAATTGAGAATGAAGCCAAAATCAAAGTAGAAGGTTTTATCGAAAGCGCAATTGAGGAAGCTCAAGAGGTTCATTCAGCAGTAAAAAGAGAGGATGGAATCTCCACCTTTTTGGAAACCCATATCTTTCCTGTTACCATTGACGTTATCCGACACTATAGGTCAGCAAACAAGTTACTGACCATGCTCCAAATTGCATCATCTCTTTTACATGATGTCATGGAAGACAACGAAAGGATTCTGGATCTGTATGCATCCAAGTCATATGGATTTGATGCCTACTTTAGACACAGATTTGGAGAATATGTGTACGATGTTGTAACAACACTGAAGGTAAAATCATTAGATGATTACAAAGATTTTGACGAAAAAATCCGAGAAACTGAGCGCTTTAAGGACTACTGTACCCATCTTCTCAAATCGGATTACGATGTCAAGGTAATCAAGTTGGCAGACAGGATAAACAACATGACCTTTATTGCAAATGTTCCAGGACATGAGAAAATAACTCGCTATCTGAGAGAGGCCGAGGACTTTTACCTTGCATTCACAACGATTTCGCCAAGAATGGATGACTTTTACGCCAGACTAAGAAAGGCCTACGATGATCTTAGAAGGATTAGCTCCAAAAGCGAAGAGATCGTCGTAAATTTCTAACCCATTTCGCTATGAGACCTTAGCTTACAGTTACATGCTTTTCACAGAGCAATTACAATCAAGTAACACACTTACAGTTTGGACACGGTGTGTATTATGCGTAATCGTCTCACATGTTCTGATTATAGAAAGGGCTTTGTGAAATTTAAGACTGAGTGGGACTTTTTAAAAAATTGATTACTTTATTATTTGATTTTCTAAAATCTGTTAAACTATCCGTATTGATAATTGATTCCTTTTTCACCGCGGGGATGACGCCACTCAGTCTCTTGAGAACAGGTCCCACACTCGATGCAGCCTTCGTGTGAAAGCATGACTAGGTTGTTTTCCAAGCTGTAGCAGTTGGTAGGACATAACACAACCAACTTTTTCATGAACTCACTTGTTGGGTTTAGTACCTTGATGTGTGATTGACCGTCATCATTATAGCTGAGTCTGGCGATTCTCTCAGATATTGAAGGAATTGTTGGCGAGTAGCTAGCTGTAATGGTGGTGCCAAGTCTTTGGGCAATCTCTATTGGTACCTTGACATAGGTGTCCACAGACTCAACCATAGGAAGCAGTCTGTCGTAGCCAAGAATGTTTGCAAACTTAACTGCCACACTTCGGATGGCACCGCTTGACATCAATTTCATGATTGTCCCGTATCTGGAGCTGATGATGTCCTTTGGAACGTCCTTTGAGGCATCTAAAAAGATCTTCAAGTAGTTCTTGTCTATCTCAGTTAGATCTTTGGTGTAAGGGCTTTGTTCCAATGACTGGACATATGATTCGCCAAGATAAGTTGGCGCAAAATTATTTCGCTCAATGGCATTTGAAATTGCATTTGCGGCCCTTGCGGCATCGTCTATTCCAACGTTTAGGCCCTCGATTCTCGGACCAACAAAAATTCCCCTTCCTGCAGCATCTCCAACAAAAAGTATGTTCTTAAAGTACGGTTTTTTCATTCTACAGCGTTTGCCATCTGGAATGAGCTTTGCACTGTATTCTGCCTCGACATAGTCGGTTGCAAAGCTTACCTTGTACTTGCTTGTCAGCTGGTCCCGAATCAACACCAGTTTTTCTTGCAGGTCTTTTTCTGAAACGAATTTACCTGATTTCATGAGATCATTTTTTTTATGTGAAGAAAGTGCCGCATCACGCAGCTCGTACCATGATTTTATCATCTTTGTAACTGCAAAACGAATGCGGAGCTGGTCTTCTTGTGGGAGCTTTTTGTCAATCTCTGCACGTTTTGGTACCTCGTCTTTGATAAATTCGCTAACAAACGGATTTTTCAACAATTCGTTGATGAGTGTGTATGGCTCTGCCGGATTTTCCAAAAGCGAGTCAAAGTGGTAGACTGCCCCAAGTGAAATCGTGTTTTGGTTTGTGTACAAAAATCCACCACCAATGTGGTTCAGTGTGACATCACCTGCAAAGAGATGTGCCGCACCATGTCCGGAATCCACACTAAATCTTTCGTTGATTATGTCTTCTGGCAATTTTATGATGACCTTTACTCCCTGGTATAGCTGTTCTGGCGAGAACTTGGGTCTTGCACCTGTCATATCGGCTACCTCCGAGTTTACACCATCGGCTGCAATGATTGCCTTGACTTCGAACTGCTCAAGCTCATCGGTTGTAACTATTGTCTTATCTCCATCCCAGCTGATGGAGCTGACATGTACCCCTGACACTATGCCACCGCCGTACTTTTGTGCACTTTCTGAGGCGTATTCTGCAAACCAGCCGTTCAGCTTGTTGAGCAGAACAGAATACCCAAAGTTTGCCTCATATTCGTGAGCCGCAGTCAGGTCCATTGAAAAAACTTTGTCCTTTGAGGTTGCATGCAAGATGTATTTTGTTATCTTTCTTTCAAATGGTGCATCCTGAAAAAAGATCTCACCAAAGACATCTTCGACGTTAAAGACACGGCCTTTCTTTGGCTTTTTAGAATACAGTATACCACCTGAAACATTTTTTGAACCAACCTTGTTTCCTGCCTCAAGCAAGATGGCTTGTTTGCCGAGGTTAGCAAGCTGTTTTAATGCAGCGAGTCCTGCAGAGCCGCCTCCAATTATTGCAACATCATATTTTTCCAAGTAATCACCTATGCAGTGGCAGTCTGCGACTGGACTTTGAACTCCTCAATCAAAAGTGGAATCACATCCTCCATTCTACCCTTTATGAAAATATCTGATTCGTCTTTGATTGGTGCTGCATCATCGGGATTTATTGCAACCACAAAGGCTGACTCCTTCATTCCAGCAATGTGTTGCATTGCACCACTAATGCCGGCTGCAATGTACACAAGCGGGCTGATCTTTCGGCCGCTTGTGCCAATCACTCTGTCTGGGATCATGTACGTTGAGGCAACCGACTGGCTTACAGAAAACGGCTTCTTTGAGATTGGAAGTGATACTCCGATTTGAGCACCAAGATCCTTTGCCAGGCGTTCTATCAGCTTGATGTTTTGCTCAGGCGACTCCTTTATTCCCCTACCAAAGCTTACCACCGCTTTGTGACTGTCAAAATCGATTTGGCTTTTTATTATTTTTCTTGAGAGGACCTTGACACGAAGATCGTTTTGATCGATTTTGGGCACGTATTCTATGATGACACCATTTCTTTTTTGGTCTGGATCGATTGGCTCAAAGACTCCAGGAATTATACTACATGATTGAGGGTGATAGTCCCGCTCAATTGCGGGGTTTGTGTTGTCAAGACACAAAATCGTAGTCCACAAAAATCCAGAAAAGTCAGGCCTATACATCTCCAGTGTTTTTTTGTAAATTACTGGCATGCCGTTTGTTTTTTGCTGGTGGTTTATCTCCAAGTCGCTTATCTCCAGCTTGTTGATGTCCGAGGCAAGTCCTGCTTCCAGCTCTGCCAGAACGGTAGATGAGAGGTGTCTTCCAATACTGTCTGCTGCAAAAAACATGTAGCGTGGTCGCTTGAACTGATCAGCATACTTCGGCTCGATTCTTCTTGCAATCTCTTTGTCTTTTGCTATTTGGCTGATTATCTTTGTGTATGTGGTGTTTCGAATCTCTTTTAGATCTGGGTTATCAGCAATAATAACAGCATCTGCGCCTGCCTTGATCAGCGATTCTGAAATCTCTTTTACATTTTGACCAAGCAGGACTGCAACTACTTTTTCTGATGAATCGTTTTGTTTGTTGAATTTATCAAATAATCGTCTTGCCTCACCTAGCATCTCAAAGCTGACAGGGACGAGCTTGCCGTCTTGGACCTCAATTACTACATACACATGTCGATAATCCCCTTCGGTCATTTTATCACCATTGCAGATAATGCCTCGCGAATCTTCGATACTGCCTTGCGGATGTGCTCGGGATTTGAGCCATCAAGCACCTCTGCCTGCCTTTTTGCTTTTCCTTGTGGGATTCTCTCTACTTTGTATACTATTGTAGGGGAGCCCGGCAGTCCAACGAGGGTTTTATCGGCTCCAAGCTGTTCTACGTTGAAGACCTGAAGATAATATTTGTGGTTTTTTGATCTAACCTCTGATTCCTTTCTGTACTTTGCAAATGAGAGCCTCTGCGAAACGGTATTAAAAATTGGCTTATAGGAAGGATCGACGGCGATGAAGACCGGCAGTGGAGCTTCTACCTCCTCTACTATGTCACAAAATCCTTGCAAAGAGATCAACCTTTTTGCCTTGATGGTTCTTGCATCCAAGTCTACCTCGTAATCGATTACGTTTCCCAAAAATGTAAAGCCGAGCTTCCATGCAGTCTGCGGACCTGTCTGTCCTGTTTCTCCATCAGATGCCCGATGACCTGAAAAAACAATATCGATGTCTCCTTGCATCTTTTTTATGCCTGCCTTTAGTGTCTCGGCTGTTGCCAAAGTGTCGGCTCCTGCAAAGACTCGGTCGCTGTACAAATGAAGCTCGTCGGCGTTACTTAGGCGCTGGGCCGTCTGCAAGGCAAGTTCTGCTATTGGCGGGCCCATCGTTGCAACCGAGACCCTAGCGCCGTATTTTACCTTGGCATAAAAGGCAGCCTCGGCTGCAATGGCACTGTGTGGTCCTAGAGTGTTTTTTGTTTCTGCCCTGTTTAGTGTTCCATCAGGGTTATAGCTAACACTACCTTCAGAAAAATCAGGCTCTAATTTGATGACGACTGCAACATTTAGCTGACTCACGACTTAGTACTACGTCAACTGCCGTTTATGTATGACCCTTCAATCATTGCAATCCGTGTTTTGTCTAATTTCAGCTGAGGATATCAGATTTCTTGAACTTGCATAAAACTGATTAATTCAGTCTTTGACTTATTCTGTGTGAATCGCAATGGCTTCAGATCGTGGCTAGAGTTGTACGGTACTGCTTGGAAGACTCGAGATCCCAAGCTGATCAAAAATCTTTTTGCAGAGGGTGCTAAATATTATGAAAAACCATTTGAATCCCCAATAAGTGGTATTGAATCAATAATGGAATACTGGTCAGTCATAGCCCAAACTCAGCAAAACATCAAGTTCGATTATGATATTCTCGACGTAGACAAAAACCAAGGAATAGCACACTGGTCCGCATCTTTTATTCGTAAGCTAACTCAAACTCAAGTTAATCTAG
>JAHEXS010000028.1 GCA_023252015.1 Candidatus Nitrosotenuis sp.
CCTTCTTGGAATACCAAGATTCTATCAGGGCCAGTACTGATGATTGGTCTGTTGTCCAGTAAAATTTGCCCTTCTTCGGGTTTTTGTAGTCCTGCAACTATTCTAAGAAACGTGGATTTACCACATCCGGATGGTCCAACCAAGCAGATGAAATCACCTTCGTCTACAATTAGGTTTATTCCGCCTAGCGCCTTTAGCTGTTGTCCATCATGATCAAAATATTTTACAATATTTTTTGCTTCTAGTTTTGTCATGATGCACCCCCCATTGTCCTATTGTCCACACCATAGTAAATGTGATCTAAATTATATCCAGAGTGACCAAGGTACCCAAGATCATACGCACGCTCTGCAAATATGCTAATTGAGTTTTGAATTGGTTCGGATGTAATTTGAATATGCGAAAATGCGCTGTGGATAATATTTTCATTCAGTTTCTTTCCAGTATGTTTTTTGTAAAAATCAATAAAAATGGATTCTGTTTTATCTGGATTTTCTTTAATCCAGTTCACAGTGTTTTCGTTAGCATCAATCCATTTTGCCACCAGATCAGGATGTTTTTCCAAAAATTCAGTCCTTCCAACAAGCAAAACAGAAGAGAATTTCTTATCAGGCCAAGTGTCCTCTTCTTGAAATAGTCGCTTTCCACCAAGCTGCTCAACTAGCATTGTTGCAGTTGGTTCTGGCACCCACGCTGCATCTATATCACCTTTGGCAAATATAGTATAGATTTCAGGAGTCGCAATGTTGTAAATGGTAACGGTTCCACCTCTCTCCTTAGATTTCAGATTATGTTCTGCAAGATAATGTCGTAGTGAGACATCTTGAGTGTTTCCAATAAATGGTGCTGCGATCTTTTTTCCATCCAAATCAGCTGCGATAGATATTGCAGCGTCTTTTTGTATGACAAAGCTTGCTCCTCCACTCGCGGCACCAGCTAAAATTTTGATATCAGCAGTTTTTGATTTCACGTATCCGATTACAAAGGGGGCTGGCCCCAAGTATCCCAGATCAGCAGACTCGGTAAAAAGCGCCTCAATTACCTCTGGTCCGCTATCCACTATTCTTGTTTTGATTGTAGTATTGCCCAACTCCTTTGCAAATTCGCCGTTTTCCAGCCCTACAATTGGTACTGCGTGATTGACATTTGCGAAAAATACCACTCGAACCTGGTTCTTGTCAGATTCGGACTGGCCTGAACTCAAAACAGCTGCCACAGCTATCGCAATCACGGTTATTGCCACACCAGAGTAGACTAGAATTTTCATAAAACAGCGTTATGAAACTTTGGTTAAATAGTGATCGGATTTTAGCTGAAGCTAGTTGCAATTTTTCGCATGGTAATTTTTTCCAAAAAACAGAAATGAAAATTTTTTGGAGATCAGCATAAAAGATAAATGCAAAGCATTTTCACGAAAAAGCTCGATGAAACAAAAAGCAGTACTTGCTTTTTCTGGCGGATTGGATACATCAGTTGTCATAAAATATTTACAGGAAAAACACAACATGGATGTAATTACAGTTACAGTCGATGTTGGAGAAGGAAACGACCAAAAGAAAATCGCGGCCAAAGCAAAAAAGCTTGGAGTTCTCAGACATTACAACATTGATGCAAAATTAGAGTTTGTCCAAAAATTCATCCACCCAGCAATTAAGGCAAACGCATTATATCAAAAAAAATACTGTCTGGCAACCGCTCTAGCAAGACCACTTATTGCACAAAAAGTAGTAGATATTGCAAAAAAGGAAAAAGTCGATGCACTTGCACACGGATGCACTGGAAAAGGAAACGACCAAGTTCGATTTGATATAACACTACGCTCAGGTTCCAATTTACCCATAATTGCACCAATTCGCGACCTAAATTTGGATAGAACTACCGAATTAGCATTTGCAGAAAAACATGGAATATCAATTGATTCAGTATCAAAAAAATTCAGCATTGATCAAAATTTGTGGGGCCGAGCAATTGAAGGTGGACATCTTGAGGACCCATACAGTGAGCCACCTGACGATGCATTCATTTGGGTCAAGACAAAGAATCTTCCTGACAAACCAAGATATTTGGAAATAGAATTTGAACATGGAATTCCAGTTGCAGTTGACAAAAAAAGAATGAGTCCAATCAAGCTAATTGAATACACGAACAAAGTAGCTGGTGATAACGGAGTTGGGATAGTAGACCACATTGAAGACAGAGTAGTTGGGATAAAATCCCGTGAGGTATACGAAACCCCAGCAGCGCTATGTATGATAGAGGCACACTCTGACCTCGAAAAAATAGTACATACTAAACACGAAACCAAGTTCAAGGAGGTGGTTGATTCAGAGTGGGCATTCTTGGCATACTCCGGATTGTGGCAGGATCCACTAAAGCGAGATTTAGATAAATTCATTGATGAATCACAAAAAACAGTGACAGGAACAGTACGACTCAAACTATACAAAGGAGCACTCAGAGTGGTCGGAAGAAAATCAAACTACTCATTATACAGCCACAATATTGCCACCTATGGAAAAGGCTCGGCATTTGATCAAAGAAAAGCAGCAGGCTTTGTTGAACTCTGGGGATTGCAGACAACAGAAGCTAATAAATTACTAAACAAGAGGTGAAAAAAATCATAATGAATTGTTCAGAATGTGACGCAAAAATCAACATCCCAGACGATGCAGCTGTAGGGGAGATAGTCTCATGTCCAGAATGTGGAGCTGACTTTGAAATTGCAAAGAAAAATGGCCCAAACGTGGAACTAAAACCAGCAGAAAGCGTCGGCGAAGACTGGGGAGAATAGTTGTCCAAGATTTGTATCGTATTTGATAGACTCAGACTTGAGGAAAAGATGCTTGAGGGGCAAGCATCCAAGATGGGTCACGATACAATAGTAGTGGATGCAAAGACTAGCCAAATTAGCACAGAAAGTAAAAAAAACGATATTGACTTTGGCGATGTCGTCCTAGAAAGATGTGTCAGCTATTTTAGGGGCTTGCATTTTACTGCGTGTCTAGAATTCCTAGATATCCCCGTAATCAACAGATATGATGTAGCAAACAAGTGTGGAAACAAGATGGTGACCTCGCTGTTACTAAAAAAACACGGAGTACCAACGCCAAAGACCTATTTTACATTCTCATCAGAAGAGGCAACTAATCTAATCAACAAAGTTGGCTTTCCAATTGTAATAAAGCCAATCATTGGAAGTTGGGGAAGGGGAATTCTACCCTTACGAGATAAAGATGCAACAGAGGCAATATTAGAAATGCGTGACATTTCAGACGGCTCACACGACAGGATTTATTATTTACAAGAAATGATAAACCGTCCACCTCGCGACATACGAGCAATAACAGTTGGAGACCAGGTAATTGCAGCGATGTACAGAAAATCACAGGGCGATTTTAAAACAAATATCGCTCTTGGAGGAGATCCAGAGATTTGTGAGATTACAAAGGAGATGGAAGACATTTGTATCAAGGCCTCAAAGGCAGTCGGTGGAGGAATTTTGGGAATCGATCTAATGGAAGATGAAAAACGCGGACTGGTAATACACGAAGTGAATAATACAGTTGAGTTCAAGGGGCTTGCAAGGGTTGCCAAAAAAAACATCCCACAAGAAATGATTAATTTTGCCCTAAATCAGGTTATCAAATAAATTATACCATGTCACGGAGAATAACATGTTAAGAGTAGGAGTAGTCGGTGCATCAGGATTTGTGGGCGGAGAAATGCTACGTCTTTTGGTAACGCATCCAAAAGTCGAAATCACGATGGTCACATCAAGGCAGCATGTAGGAGAATATCTACATAGAATACAACCATCACTTAAAGGATTTACAGAAATGACATTTTCCGAACTAGACTATGATAAAATGTCAGACAAGTGCGATCTTGTATTTACCGCAGTTCCACACGGAACTGCAACTGAAATAGTAAAAGCCCTGTACGATAGAGGCCTCAAAGTAGTAGACCTTTCTGCAGATTACAGATTGCATAATCCGGAGGCATATGGAAAATGGTACGGATGGGAACATCCATACCCAGAGTATTTGGCAAAATCAGTATTCGGAGTTCCAGAATTACACAGAGATAAAATCAGAAACGCACAACTAGTATCATGTCCAGGATGTATGGCAGTAACCTCAATGCTAGCTTTGGTGCCATTAATCAAAAACAACGTAATTGACACAGAGCACATCATAGTTGATTCTAAAATTGGCTCATCAGGCGCAGGTGCAGGGAGTGTTGCAGGAACACATCATGCAATGAGGTCAGGCGTTATCAGGCCATACAAGCCTGCAAAGCACAGACACACGGGAGAAATAGAACAAGAACTAAGTGAGATTGCAGGAAAACACATCAGCATATCAATGAGTCCTCACGCAGTGGATGTGGTTCGAGGAATTCTTTGCACAAACCACACATTCATGCTAAAAGACATGAATGAGTTGGAATTATGGAAGTTATACCGCGAGCAGTACAAGGATGAGAGATTCATCAGATTAATTCGCGATAAAAAAGGACTGTACAAATTCCCAGATCCAAAGTTTGTAGTTGGTTCCAACTTCTGCGATATTGGATTTGACATTGATGAAGACAATCACAGACTAGTTGCATTATCAGCTTCTGATAACCTAATGAAGGGCGCCGCAGGCTCTGCCATCCAAAACATGAACGTCATGTCAGGCTTTGATGAAATGGATGGCCTGAGATATTCACCTCTAACTCCAGTTTAAAAAAATGATTACGATTAAAATTGGCGGAAGCGTAGTAGAAAATCTTCATCCATCAACAATTCTAGACATCAAAAAAGTAGCAGAGCAAGAAGGGGTCATACTAGTGCATGGGGGTGGAAAGGAAGTAACAAAAACATGCGAAGTGTTGGGAAAGGAGCCAAAATTTGTAGTATCTCCAGGGGGTATAAAGAGCAGATACACTGACAAGGAGACTGCAGAAATTTTTACAATGGTTATGTCTGGCAAAATTAACAAGGCAATAGTCCAAATGCTGCAAAAAAATGGGGTAAATGCGGTAGGACTGAGCGGCGTTGATGGAAAAATATTCGAAGCTGAAAGAAAAGACAAACTAGTAATCATAAACGAAAAGGGAAGAAAGCAAGTGATTGACGGAGGATACACTGGAAAGGTGACGCATGTGAATTCAGGATTACTCAAATTATTGCTAGACCAAGGCTACGTACCAGTAATATCGCCAATTGCAATGTCCAAAGAGTTTGACTTTTTGAATATAGATGGAGACCGAGCCGCAGCAAATGTTGCAGGAAGCATACAAAGTGACAAGGTTTTGTTTTTGACTAACGTGGACGGATTACTCATGAATGAAAAACTTGTCGAAAAACTCTCAAATGCCGAAGCCAAAGAAATAAGGCCAAAAGTAGGCTTTGGGATGGAAAAGAAAATACTTGCGGCAACAGAAGCGCTAGACATGGGGGTAAGAGAAGCATTAATTTCAAACGGTCAGCGAGAAAATCCTATATCATCGGCAATTTTACATCAAAGGTGCACGGTAATTAGCAAATGACTGAAGACGACTTTTTGGGCAGTCTATATCAAAGATTCCCAGTAACAGTTGAAAGGGGACTAGGAACACGAGTCTGGGACATCAACAACAAGGAATACATCGACTGTATGGGAGGATATGGAGTCGCACTAGTCGGACACAGAAACCCTCGAGTTGTAAACGCAATCAAGGCACAGCTAGACAAAATCATTACAGTTCACAGTTCTTTGTATAACAAAACACGTGAAGAGTTTTTAGAAAATTTAATCCGACTTGCCCCAAAGAAACTATCTCAGGTACATCTGGGGAATAGCGGCACAGAGGCAGTGGAAGCCGCAATAAAATTTGCGAGAAAGTTCACCGGCAAATCGGGCATGATTGCAATGAACGGCTCATACCATGGCAAATCAATGGGTGCATTATCAATTACATTTAATCCAAAGTACAGAAAAGCATTCATGCCACTTGTAGAAAATGTAACATTTTCTCCATTTGGCGATATCGAAACACTTCGAACCAAAATAGACAAGGACACCTCGTTCATAATTATGGAACCAATCCAAGGAGAGGGTGGAATCCATCCTGCGCCAGTTGGATTTTTGCAGGAAGTTCGAAAGCTTTGTGATGAGAACGGAATTCTGTTAATTTTTGACGAAATCCAAGCAGGTCTTGGAAGAACAGGTAAAATGTGGGCGTGCGACCACTGGAATACGGCACCAGACATCATGTGTTTGGCAAAGGGAATTGCGGGCGGCGTCCCAATGAGTGCAACTTTGGTCAGACCAGACATTTTGGCAGCAATGAGCAAAGGAGAGCACTCATCCACATTTGGCGGAAATCCATTATCTTGTGCTGCAGGAACTGCAACACTAAAGGCACTAACAGAAGACGGACTAGTGGACAATGCCGCCAGAGTAGGCAAAATATTCCGAGATGGGTTAGAAAAACTCAAAAACAAACACAGCATAATTCGCGAAATTCGAGGAATTGGATTGATGATTGGAATAGAGATGAAATTTGAGGTAAAGGACATACTGATGGATGGAATTTCAGAGGGAGTCTTGCTACTATATTCTGGTAGAAATATCATCAGATTACTTCCACCGCTGGTATTATCAGAGCAAGATATTACAAAAGTATTAGAAGTACTAGACAGACTAATGGTAAGAGAGACAGAGAGGAGAAAAAATGTACAAGGACAAGACTGACGACGAAATACTAAAGATCTTAAAAGAAGACTCTAGAGAATCCTTTGTAGATATTGGAAAAAAGCTCAAGCTGTCAGAATCAGCAGTAAGACGCAGAGTAAAGAATCTCATTGACAACAAAGTAATTAAAAAATTCACAGTTGAAATGGGTGAGCAAAACTCAACAAAGGCAATTGTGCTAATATCAGTAGAGTCATCAATTGATACATCGAAGGTCTCTGCAAAGCTTACAAGTCTTGAAGGAGTAAAGACGGTCTACGAAATCACAGGACAGTACGATATCGCAGTAATAATTTCTGCACCAAACATAACAGAAATCAACGGCTCAATTGATGCACTAAGAAAAATTCCAGGCGTATCAGATACCAACACAGTAATCATTCTACGCGAAGTCGCATAGACGAATTTCGAGACAAAATATTTGTTTTTTGCCTAAAATCACACTAGTTTTCTCTGATTTAAGCCGTTTTTAGTACGATTATGTTTATAACAGGCATACAGTTAACCCGATTCTGCAATGAATGATCCGAATTATTATGCACATCTGTATAACGAGTACGATAAGAAGCCAAGAAAAATTCACGTTCTTGACAGTACCCTAAGAGAGGGAGAGCAGCATCCAGGTGTTACATTTACCAACAAACAAAGAATACAGATTGCATGGATGCTTGATTATTTTGGAGTAGACCAAATTGAAATTTCACCAGTTGTATCAGAAGACCACCTTGTGGCAACAAAGACAATCATCAAACAAGGATTAAAGGCAGACATTGTCGCACATGTTAGGGCTCTAAAGTCAGATGTTGATATTGCGCTAAAATGCGACCCAAAATGGACTGCAACATATCTCGGAGTTTCTGATATTCACATGAAGGACAAGCTTCGAATTACTCGAGAGGAAGCAATGAGACGTGCAGTAGAAACTGTAGAATATGCAAAAGCACATGGATTGAAAATGAGGTTCACAGTTGAGGACGGAAGCAGGGCAGACCCAGAATTTTTGCTAAAGATCTGTAAAGCGATCGAGGAGGCAGGTGTGGACAGGATTAGTCTTCCAGACACAGTTGGCGTAATGAGGCCAAAAGGAATGTTCAATTTTGTAAAAATGGTAAAGGAAAAAATCAAAGTTCCACTTGATGTCCACTGCCATAATGACATGGGTTTTGCAGTAGCAAACGCATTTGCAGGAGTAGATGCTGGGGCAGACCAGATCCACACAACAATTGATGGAATTGGGGAGCGAACTGGAATTCCATCGCTTGCAGAGGTTGGAGTTACCATGACGTATCTGTACAGATCGCCAAATGATTTTCGACTAGACATGCTAAGTGATCTTTCAAAATTGATTGCCGATTACACCGGAATTCACCCATATGATTCAAAGCCGCTTGTAGGTGCTTCGGCATACAAGCACAAGGCAGGAACCCACCTAGCGGCAATTCTTAGAAATCCTGCGGCATACGAGCCAATTCCGCCTCGAGTAGTTGGAAACAGAAGAAGAATAGTATTTGGCGAATTGGCAGGAAAGACAGGCTCTGCTTATCTGATGTCATTGTTGGGCCTAGAAATGAATGATGAACAAGCAAGGGCAGTTGCTGCGGGGCTTAAAAACCTCAGGATGGGCGACCTCTTGGAAATACCCCTGGACAGTAAGCTTGAAAGAAAGATAATTAATGACTCTAAAAGCATTAAGGAGTAGAACATGGCAAAATGTGCTGAATGCGATTCCAATATTTCAGTTCCAAGTGATGCCCTAGAAGGCGAGATCGTCACTTGTCCTGATTGCGGTGCAAGTTTTGAGATAACCAAATCTTCAAGTGGATTTGGGCTAAAACCAGCCCAAAGCGTTGGAGAGGATTGGGGGCAGTGAGCCCCGGAATAACGGTCCTTTACGATACTATCCGTCTTGAAGAAAAAGCCCTCTCAGAAGCTGCAAAGAAAAAAGGCATCCAAGTAGACATGATAGATTGTAAAAACCTTGTTATAGAATTAGACCAAAAAACGCAATTTAAAACAGTTCTGCAGCGATGTGTTAGTTACTATAGAAATTTGCATGCAACTGCAGCACTGGAGGGAATGGGTGCAAACGTGATAAACTCGCTGCACACAGGAATCTATGCTGGAAACAAGCTGTTCACACATATGATTTTACAAAAACAAGGAATTCCAACACCGTTTGCAACAGTCGCGTTTTCAAAAGATGCCGCACTTGAAGCACTAGACAAACTAGGATATCCAAAAGTAATCAAGCCGACAGTTGGAAGCTGGGGCAGAATGGTTTCAAAGCTAAACAACAAAGAATCAGCAGAGGGAATAATAGAAGAACGCGAGAAAATGTATCCAATATACCAGATTCATTATTTAGAAGAATTTGTAGAGAGACCACCACGCGACATACGAGCAATAGTGATTGGCGACAAGGTTGCAGGCGCAATTTACAGAAATTCGTCGGAGGGAAACTGGAAAACAAACACTCACCTTGGCGGAACAGCTGAGGTTTGTGAAATCACAAGCGAGTTGGAAGACATGTGCATCAAAGCGACAAGGGCAGTAAAGGGGCAAATAGTCGGAGTCGACCTAATGGAAAGTAATGAGAGAGGACTAGTAGTTCATGAAATCAACAATACCACAGAATACAGAAATGTTGCACGAGTGACAGGTACAGACATCGCAGGACTGATTCTAGAATACGCAGTAAATGCAGGAAAGTAGAAAATGGATTCTTCATTTACCATCACGCCGAGGTTTTCAATTAAGCTATTAGAGAAGGCGCTTAGACTTTACACGCCATCACTTTCAGAAAGACCAATGGCGGAATTTCTTGCAGACAAGTGCGATGATCTTGGATTTGAAAATGTGCGCATAGATGAAGTTGGAAATCTAATTGCAACAATTGGCTCAGGTTCTCCAAGAGTGCTTTTGTGTGGACATATGGATACAGTGCCAGGCAAGGTCAAGGTAAGAAAGGAGGGAGACTACCTGTACGGTAGGGGGGCATCAGATGCAAAGGCCCCACTAATGGCAATGTTACTTGCAGCATCAACCATGCACAGAAATAACGGAACGATAATTTTTGTCGGGGCAGTGGATGAGGAAGGAAATGCTACCGGAATCAAGAATTTAGCAAAACAAAAACTCGATATCGATTATGCAGTATTTGGAGAACCAAGCGGGATAACACAAGTCACAATAGCATACAAGGGAAGAATTGCGATAAACCTCAAGGTAAATGTCGGAGATAGTGCACATGCAAGTGCACCTTGGCTTGCAAAAAACGCAATTGAAGAGTCCATGAAATTCACATACGAGCTACAGCAAGCATTAGAGGAAAATCAGGAAGGAAAATCAAAGGGAATGATCCTCACGGCTACAATTACCGAAATCAGGGGAGGAGACTCACATAATGTCACCCCAAAGGAATGTGATACTATAATGGACATTCGAATTCCAGTCACAACGAACTGTAAAACGGTTGGAGAAAAAATTTCAACAAAAGTAAGTGAGATTTCAAAAAGGCTTGGAGTAGATGCGTTTTATTCAGTTTTGGATGAGACCGAACCATTTGAAGCGCCAATGGATTCACCACTTGTCAGGGCATTTACACTAGGGGTAATGGATGTAGAACGCAAAAGACCTGCACTGATTAGAAAGACTGGGACTGGTGACATGAATATAATTGGCACCCTGTGGAATATTCCAGTTGTAACTTATGGTCCAGGAGACCCACATGCATCTCACACTATTAATGAGCGAGTATCAATGAACGAGTATTTACGCGGAATTGAGGTCTTGAGAAATACACTTCAACACCTAAAAAGACTTCACGATAACAAAAAAGCACCATAATGCTCTGGTTTGTAGGTCTTGGCATAAGCGGACCGGATTCGCTTTCAGATAAGACAAAAAAAATAATTTCAGATGCGGACGCAGTATATTTTGAACAGTTCACAAGCCCAATGAAAAATAACGAGTCTCAAAAAATTAAAGAACTCACAAAAGGCGAATTCAAGTTTGCCCCACGTTGGCTTGTAGAAGACGGAAAAGAGATACTAGATTCTGCCAAGACAAAAAATATCGTCATGGTATCGTATGGGGATCCATATATCGCAACAACTCACATCGAACTAAGAACAAGGGCAATTCAAGAAAAAATTCAAACAGATACAGTACATGCATCATCTGCAATAACGTCACTTGTTGGCGAGTGTGGTCTCCACTACTACAAAATTGGAAGAACTGTCACAGTTATGAGCGGTATCCCATCAAGTACTGCATATTATACAATTTATGAGAACCTTAGGGTTGGAAACCACACAGTCATTCTTTTAGAGTACAATCAAAATGAAGATTTCTTTTTGAACCCAAAAAGTGCAATAGAAAGCCTTCTGGAATCAGAAAAAGAACAGGTGCGAAAAGTGATTTCTGACTCCACATATGGAATAGTTGCCTCAAGAATCGGTCAGCAAGACCAGAAAATTACAGCGGGAAGTTTTGCTTCCTTAAAAAACATAGATTTTGGAAATCCTCCCCATACAATAATAATTCCAGGAACACTTCATTTTACAGAATCAGACGCACTAAAAGCCCTAGCAAAGTGCATTGATGAGCCAAATGATAATTCGTCAAAAATAGAAAGAATCGCATCCCAGATGATGAAAAAATATGTGCCAATGGTCAGACGTGCACTGGAACAGATCACGCCATACTACAAAGAGGCAAAAGAGTTTCACAGCGTGCTTGAAAACGCAGAATTATACATCAGAGATGCCGAGATATTTTTTGAGCAGGGCAAAGACGAATTGGCAATACTTAGCATAGGATACG
>JAHEXS010000127.1 GCA_023252015.1 Candidatus Nitrosotenuis sp.
TCCAAATAATGAAAGAAGAAGGCGTTCAGCATGTCCAAATGAACACAAACGGAATCAGACATGCAATGGATCCAGAAGCTGCACGCGAAGTAAGACTAGCAGGATGCAACAACCTGTATCTGAGCTTTGACGGTGTAACAGCAAGAACAAATCCAAAGAACCACTGGGAAATCCCGTACGCGCTAGACAGCTGCAGAAAAACAGGTACAACAGTAGTCTTTGTCCCAACTGTAATCAAATCAATTAATGATCATGAATTAGGTGGAATAATCAGATATGCACAAAAGAACATGGATGTAGTTCACGCAGTCAACTTCCAACCAGTCTCATTAACCGGCAGAATGGGCAAGACTGAACGTGAAAAATATAGAATAACAATCCCAGACTGCATACAAAGAATCGAGGAACAAACCCAAGGCCAAGTCACAGTTGATGACTGGTTCCCAGTTCCAAGTTGCATGCCACTAACAAACGTAATTGAGGCATTCTCAAGCAAACCAAAATACGAACTTTCAATTCACTTTGCCTGCGGTGCAGGAACATATGTCTTTGAAGACGAAGAGACCAAGAAATTTGTCCCACTCCCAAGATTCTGTGACATTCAAGGAATGCTAGAATTATTTGAGGACAAGGCAGAAGAAATCCGCTCAGGCAAGAACAAGTACTTTACGATGCTAGAGGTGGTAAGGAAACTTTCAAGCTTTGTCGATAAAAAGAAGCAACCGGCAGGACTGGACTTGGCAAAGATGTTCGGAAGCATTCTAATGAAAAGATCCTTTGACTCTGTCGGCTCTTGGCACGTAAAGGGATTATTCTTAGGCATGATGCACTTCCAAGACAAATACAACGAAGACCTTGAAAGATTACAAAGATGTGATATTCATTATCTGACACCAGATCTTAGAATCGTTCCATTCTGCGCATTCAACGTAATTCCAGAGTGGTACAGAGACAGAATCCAAAAGAAATATTCCATTACAGTAGAAGAATGGGAAGAAAGAGAAGGAGTCAAACTGGAAGATGGTCTGTATAGAGGACTGATGAGAAGAGGAGCAGGCGACGAGCTTGCAGCAGGCTGTGCAAAGAGCCAGATGATGCACGAAGCATCCCAGGCTGTACAGTAGAATTAATCTGAGACCTTGATAGGTCTAAAAAATAATTTTTCAGTTTTACTTTATATTTCTGGTTTCAGTTTTGAGTGTTAACATGGATCTGTGCATATCCGTACCTGCTTGTTTGGCCTGTCGTCACTTTCAATTCAAACATATGGTGAATAGGCTAACCCTGATTACCATCTCTCCACCATCAGCCCCGAAACTTGTTCGAAATGTTTTTTGTTACGCGTAATCAGTACCTGCTTGTTTGAAAGGGCGATACTTGCAATCAGAAGGTCTGCATCACCGATAGAATTTGACTTGTTGTGAAGAACTCCTGCCAACTTTGCCGAGTCTCTATCCATCGTCAGCATGAAAAAGGCATCAAGGAGTTTGTCAACTTTGGCAAGTCCGTTTGTGGTATCATTTGCCTTGTGGGCGCCCTTGTAGAGCTCAAAGGCGTTTATTGTCGTGGTGTGAAGTGGTTCTTCTTTGAGATCCAGCTCTTCCAACTTGCTTCTGGCCGTTGGATCTTTTCTTAGATAGGCGACCAAAAAATCAGTGTCCAGGCAAACCAATTCAGATCTCCGTATCACGTGTTTTGAAATTCTTGCGAAATTCCTTGCTCGCTTTTTCAATGCCGTCTGCCAGCTCTGGTGAGTGAATCTCATCCATCATTTCAAGCAATCTGCGCGCATTACCTGTGTTCTCAGTCAATCGTAGTATGACGTCAGTAAATGATTCACCTTCTTTTTTCTTGGCCTTGAGGGCCTGGTATGCGTCTTCTTTTATTGTCAGGGATCTTGTTGGCATTCAATATCACAATACACGTGCATGTATTTAAATTTGCAAATCTGTCACGCCTGTCTTGAGCGGATCAGCTGGCAGGCTCTGTTTGGATTGATATGTTCAAAAAACTGCATCTATAAGATTGTCAAACTTTGGACTAAACACGACATACATCGGATAATCAACACTAACGAGAAACAGTCACCTTACACCGAGGGATTAGAACAAGTGATGCCGTATCTGCGCTGGAAAAAGTCACATACTATCGGAGACCTTTTAAAATCACAAAATAGATTTTTAATTATTGAAAATTCTTTTCATTTCTCCACGATATGGGGGAGGAATTGGAGGACATGCATTCCGAGTTGCAGAAAAGCTCAGAGAATACGGTTATGATGTCAAACTAATGCACATTCCACATGTGCCAATAAAAAATATCAAAAATCCAAGCTTTGCATTATTTGGTACAGCAAAGGCGTTGTTTGACAGAGAAAAATATGATGTCGTCCATGCATGGAATGTTCCTGCGGCATTTGTAATGAAATTCATCAAGGCAAGGAAAAAAGTTCTTTCCGTCCACGGAGTATATTCTGAACAAGTTGAAGCGATACACTCCACTGCAACAAGCGATATGGTGAATCTGGCAGAATCAAAAGTGCTCAAATTTGCAAATGTTCTTACAACTGATTCTAAACTAGTCCAAAAAACTTACAAAGAAAAACTAGGCCTTGATTTTGTTTATCTTCCAGCTCCGCTTGATACCAATAAATTCAAAGAAATTCCAGATGTCAAAAAGAAAGCCAATCAAATTGTCTATATCGGAAGAGACAGCTTTGAAAAAGGAATTGATATTCTAAGGAAAATTGAGCCTAAAATTAATGGGACTGTAGTTTATTGCACTAACATTCCATGGAAGGATGCGATGACTGCACTCAAAGAGTCCGCAGTTTTAGTTGTTCCATCAAGAATGGAAAGTCTGCCGCAGACAATCAAGGAAGCATTCTATCTGAAAATCCCAGTCATCGCTACAAGTGTTGGTGATATACCTGAAGTTGTAAAAAATGACACGACTGGAATTCTGATTCCCCCAAATGATGCAGACAAATTACTGGATGCGATTAATAATTTGCTGACAAATCAAGAAAAAGCAGAGAAACTAACTGATTCCGCGTATGATTTTGTAATTAAAAATTTCACATGGGATGTTTTGCTTCCCAAATATGTAGAATTTTATGAAAATCTCGCTAAATAATCACAGTGGAAAAAATTTCCGCAATCCTTCTTCTAGATTCGTTTTGTATTCCCAGTTTAGCATTTTTTTTGTCAGCATGGTATCTGCCTGACTTGCATGTACATCCCCCTCTAACGGATCTTCATATTTTGGCTCAAGTGACAATCCAGATATGTCTATGATGGTTTGAGCAAGTTTCTTAATTGAAGTTGTGATCCCTGTTCCGACATTGAAAAAACCGTTTTTGACATTGCTTTGCATTGCAGCAATGTTAGCTAATGCTACATCTTCTACATACACAAAATCTCTGATCTGTGTTCCGTCTCCAAAGATCACTGGTGATTTTCTCTCTCTTAGATTGTTGATAAACTTGGTAATTACTCCTGCATAAGACCCAGTCTGTCCTTTTCCATACACGTTAAAGTAACGTAAACCGATAATCGAAACACCTAACTTTGAGTATTTTTCAGCCAGAAACTCATCTTCCAATTTTGTCTGTCCATAAGGGTTAATTGGTTTTCGTTCATAAGACTCGTTGATGGGAATTGTATTTGGGTTTCCATAAACACTGGAACTGCTTGCATATACTACTTTGAAGCCAAACTCCTTTGCCAATTTGAAAATATTTTCAGTGCCAATCACATTTACATCATGATACTCTTTTTGTTTCGTAAATGATTCTTGAACGTCGGTAAGCGCAGCCTCATGAAAAACACCATCTGCATTCTTTAGAATTTCTCTTAAATCGTCAAAATCACAAATGTCTACTTGATGGAATTTTATTTTGTCAAGAACGGGCGAAAGATTACTTAGCTTGCCCCTGTACAAACTATCAATTACCGTAACGCTGTGATTGGATTTTACAAGCTGTTTTGCTAGA
>JAHEXS010000128.1 GCA_023252015.1 Candidatus Nitrosotenuis sp.
GACAGGGTAAATGTCGGCTCAATTAGAGTGGCTTTACTAATTATTGAGTGAACTTTTGTCTTAGCAACATCACTCATGTGTTCATGGATTACATCTAGACTCATTGTATATCTACATCAGGTCGTCTTAAATCAGTAATATAACTTGATGTCAATATTCAAATATGATATTCTTGTTTAAAGCTAAAAAATCCAAATCTTGATTCAGGTAATCAGAAATTCTGTTGCAATATAACATGACACAAGCTTGCTTGAGGCAAGGGATTTTCTACTAAGACACAAAGTCGGAAGGCTTCCAATTCTTGATAATAACAAAAAACCAGTTGGAATCATCACAGAAAAAGACTTTGTAAAAGCTATCGCAGAAGAATAAATGTAATTTTGAATTAAAAAAATTATAAGAAGGTTATTCTTTTCCTTCTATTTTTCCTGAATTTATCAAATTTGTTTGCATAAAACTAATCAGACTTGCGTTGTAAAAGTGAAAAAGTCGTGATTGTTTATCCTTCTGCTGCAGATTTGCCACCATCGATGTTTAGAATAGTTCCAGTTATCCACTTGGCTTCATCGGATGCCAAAAATATTGTTGCATTCGATACATCACTTGGTTCACCAATTCTGTTGAGTGGTTGTCTTTCTTCCAAAACTTTTCTTGCTTGAGGATCCTCAAGATACGGCTTTATCATTCCAGCATTGATTATTCCAAGATTTAGACAATTACATCTAATGTTTTTTCTCGCATATTCGACTGCGATTGATTTTGTAAACATGCTAAGAGCTGCCTTTGTTGCAGAATAGACTGCCAAGTGCACTTTCGGAATTGCACGCTTGCTTGATATCGATCCAATGTTTATGATGCAACCTTCTTTGTTATCAAGCATTTTTGTTATTACTGCTTTTGTTATTTTGAATGTGCCCAAAATGTTGGTATTAACCAAGTCCATAATATCTGAATCTTTCATTTCGTGAAAGTGAATGGCGTCATTGATTTTGGCAGCATTATTTACAAGAATGTCAATTTTGCCGTACTTGTCCACAACTTGTTCTACTACACTTAACACTTGAGATTCATCAGTAATGTCACACGATATTGAAACTGCTGAATCTTTGTTTTTTATTGTTGAGTGTGCTTTTTCAAGGGATTTGATGTTTCGTCCAAGCATTATTACCATGGCACCATCATCTACGAATCTTTTGGATATGTCTAACCCAATATCGCTTGCTGCGCCAGTTATTACGGCAACTTTGTTTTTTAGTCGCATGCCTGATCTATCATGAAATGTCTTAAATCAATTGTGTTTTAAGCCATCTTTGATTTTCTTTCTTAGTTACTTGACTACTGTGACTGGATTTTGCATTAAATATTAAATATCATAATTATTTTATGCATCTAATGGCAATATTAGAAAAACTTGAAGGATTTGAAGCAAAAAAGGCAAAAGAATCGCTTGAACTTTTGCTTGAAACAAGACAAAACGAATTCAAGGAATTAGCAAAAGGTATGGGAATTCCCACAACTACAAAATACTGGGAGCATATAATTTTGAAATTTTGTTTAGACTTTAATGAATGCTTCCACATGTTGACAATAGTCGATGGGAAAAATGATTCAACTGAGGATAGCCACAACAAGATACATCAATGCATGACATTACTGAGACAAATTGCAAGGGGAAAGACAAGTATGATTGAAATAACACATTTGCAGAATTTGGCATATACACTTGCAGAGGAATTTAAGACGGTTTACAAACGATTACACTAATCACGGATAAACCGCAATCTTGGATTCTATGAGATTGTGGTATGCCCAAAAATACAATTCTCTTTTTGTGTGAGTCCAACGTATGTGTGACACGTATTCGGTTTTATCTTTGATTAGTTTTGGATATGCACCTAGCGGACATTTCTCAGTGATCCACAATGTGTTGAATAATTGTCTCTTGATGTGTAGAAAGATAAATAAGCCATTGTGTCTTATCAGCATAAATCGATTTCGGATGTTCACAAAACATACAAAGTATTCTATTATGCATGCTCATGTTGGTTTTTTACCACTGCATGTTTGTAGCTTTTACTGATTCGTTGTTTACATCCAATTCCAAAGTGGAATCAACAAGCTCGTTTGGAATAAGTATAGTAAAGACATTTGGTAGCGTAAGTAGAAAAGTTTCAGAATTAGCAGACTGTCCTGTTTTAATTGCAAGATAATATTTATTTTGATTTATATTTTCCTAATATGCTCACAACTATTTGATCAGACACTTGATCAAATTTTCTATAGAACTGGCCTACTGAAGAAAAATCCATAGGAATCTCTAATGCTATTATTTTAATCCCAAATTGCTTGATTATTTCATGTGTTACAAATGGGATTACAGGTGTTGCTAAAATTATTTCTTTGACTTGTTTTTGCAATAACCATTGCAGTATGGCACAGACTGTGGCACCAGTTGCTATTCCATCATCTACTAAAACTATGGTCTTGTCATCAAAATTATAATCTGTGTTTCCACGATATGCTTCAATTTGTCTTGTGACTTCCATTTTCTTTTTATTTATTTCAGATTCAAATCTAGGATCATTTGAATATCGTTCCCATTCGTGTCCATAATACAGTACTCCATCATAGGTTATTGCACCTACTGCGTATTCTGGATAGTCTGGAGGAGTGATTTTTTTAGAAATTATTACGTCCAGTGACAAATTTAGTCCTCTGGCAATCTCATCACCTACGATTACGCCTCCTCGCGGTATGGCAAGAACGAGGCAGTTTTTACCTTTTACGAGAGTAGCCAATTTTTCTGTGAGGAGTCTTCCTGCATGTAGCCTATCGTGTATCATTTTAGATGATCAGTCGTGTTGTAAACTAACTGAAATATCAAGCCTCTTCTGCCAACGCAAATACAATGTCAGATTTTGTGATTATTCCTACAAGATTGGATTGTTTTACTACAGGAATTCCGCTTAGCCATACTCATACATAACAAGTGCTATCATGGAAACATCGTCAGAGTCTTCTAGCGTTACTGAGTTTTTGTCAATTGTGTTTGCAGTAGACAGTACAACAATTGCAAATATTTCAGTATTTACAATAATTATGGTCTTCATTTTGGTGAATCTGTCATTGATTTGATTGCGTTGCAAGGAATCAAATTATGAGAGAAAGTTCAAATCGCCATTAAACGTAAAAAAATTTCCAGTTTTTGAAGTACTTGGAATTATTACACCAATTTTAGGAATAATTCAGTTAAACCCATATGTCAAATCCATAGGAATTGGCGTTGTTGCATCAGGTGCACTGTTTTACTTTTCGTATAATCATTTATCGAAAAAATCTAACTTGAAGAGCTAATTCAAGCCAATTGTTTTAATTATTTTATTTGCAGTTTTGTCAATATCGACATTTGGCTCTGCTGAGATCAACAGTACAAAGGAATCAATTGGAAAGCTCATCATGACTGCTTTTTCCCTTCTGGATGCAGAATACCTAACTTGACCAAGGCAATAGTCAAAGTCTTTTCTCATCGAAACCCTCAAGACAAGCTCCATGTACATTTTTTGTCGTTCTGCTTCGTCTTCTGGAGAATCTATGCAAGACTTGAATCCACCTGCCACGAGTCTGCTCATGGAATTGATTAATCCTACAAAGCGAATTTCGTTTTCTTTGAGCAATGTATCGCATTTTTGCTCAAGTGTTGACTGTTCTAGTGCGTATTTTGCTTTCATTGAATCAGTTTTTGTAAATTTACTAATAAGAGACGCGTAGCAATTATCAGTGATAATAGAACATTACAATTAGCTACTTTCCCATATTGGAAAAACTACTTTTCTTAAGAATTGCTTTCTTACTGCATTGCCAAGACCTGTACCAGTAACAAGTCCAATTCGTGCACACATTTCCTGAATTGCAGTCATCATTGGATACTGGAATAATGCAAGCCAGAGAAAGCCAAATCTAAATTGAGCGCCTGCCTGAGAATA
>JAHEXS010000029.1:0-2453 GCA_023252015.1 Candidatus Nitrosotenuis sp.
TTTTCCGCTGCCTTTTTTACATCGTTTGGCTTTTCTTTCCAGGCCTGTGCCAGTTGTCTTAGGAGGCTTCCAAAGCCGGGTCTGCCATAGCTGTCTAGTGCAGGAAAATACGTGCCGACATAGAACGGTCTTTGATCAGGTGTAAGAAAAACACTGAGCGGCCATCCGCCCTGGCCAGTAGTCATCTGGCAAACCTTTTGATAGATATCATCCAGGTCTGGTCTTTCTTCTCTGTCAACTTTGATACTGACAAAATTTTCATTCATTATTTCTGCAATGTCGTTGTTTTCAAAGGATTCATGCTCCATCACGTGGCACCAGTGACACGAGCTATACCCAACGCTAAGAAAAATTGGTTTGTTTTCATCCATTGCTTTTTTTAGTGCCGTTTCGTTCCACGAATACCAATCAACTGGATTATGAGCATGCTGTAGGAGGTACGGACTTGTTTCATGAATCAGGTGGTTTTCCGTCACAAGTATGGTTTGTCGGTTAGAGTATTTGTGTCTAATTGAATTTTTTTCGCTCTTCAATATCATAGATTGCTGCATTTATTTTTGCAATTAGTTTTACTTTGGATTTTTGTGCCTTTTTGTTGTGGGTGTAGTCCTTTGTTTCAACTAGGGTTAGTAGCTGCTTTAGGTCATCAAGATCCAACACCTTGAGTCCTTTTTTTGAGACAACCTCCAACAGTTCAACTCGTTTGCGATCGTCTTCGGTTATGTGAGGCACAAAAACAATCCCATTCCACTGAATTAATTTTTATCGAAAATCTAGAAATAACATGATTCGATACCACATATGATGCCAAAGATGCGCGCAATGCTACTCGAAAACCTTGGACCAATTGAGACAAACCCACTCAAGCTAAGGGAGATTGAAAAACACCAGATCAAAAGGTCAAATGAAATCCTAATGAAAATAGACGCGTGTGGCGTATGCCGCTCCCAGTTGCACGGAATAGAGGGAGACTGGAAAAAATACGGAATACCGCCAGCACTGCCAACCGTTCCAGGACATGAGATTGTTGGCACCATAATAGAAACAGGAAGCAAGGTATCAAAATTCAGAGTAGGCCAGAGGGCAGGAATATCTCCACTATATGGCTCGTGCAGAGAGTGCGATTATTGCAGAATTGGAAAGGAACAGCTGTGCGATTCTGCCGAAGTCACAGGCGAGTCATTGCTTGGCGGATACGCAGAATACATTACCATAACAGAAGACTTTGCAACCATAATTCCAGATTCCATGGAATCAGCGTATGCTGCGCCATTATTCTGTGCAGGAGTGACAGCATACAAGGCAGTACTTGCAAGTGAGCCAAAAAAGGGAAAAAAGACTGGCATCTTTGGGGTAGGAGGAGTAGGACATCTAGCAGTAGAGTTTGCAAAGTTGAACGGCTGCAGGGTAATTGGATTTGCAAGAAGTAAAAGCCATTTGGATGTCGCAAAAAAGGTCGGAGCTGACAACGTAATTACATACCTGAGTGATCAGGCCGAGTTTTTGTCCTCACTAAAAAAAGAAGAGGGATTGCTAGATTCTGCAATTGTCTTTGCGCCATCAGAATCAGTTACAGACGCTGCCATAAACGCAGTAAAAAAAGGAGGCACCGTAGTGCTTGCAACATTTGGCAACATACCAAGCTTTGATGTCACACAAGAAAAGACAATTCGCGGAACGCTGATTGGATCAAGGGCCGACATGTCGGATGTTGTCAGAATTGCAACTGAAAATGATCTTAAAATCATATACAAGACATTCCCACTAGAGCAGGCAAACCAAGTTTTGATGCAGCTCAAACAATCAAAAATAGAAGCAAGGGCAGTTCTAATAAATTCGTGATTGGAAAGATCACATCATCTAGGGTTGGAATGAATCACTAGTTAATGTTAAAAATCTGAACGCGTATTCATTTTAAAGGATCAGAAATGATTCTAACGTACAAGCTAAAACATAATCGGAATTATTCTAGAGAATTAACTCTTGCAAAAAAAATAGCAGAATTTGCCATCAAAACAAAATCAAGTTCAACGAAGGACGTACGTCATATTGGGTTAAAATCAACAATAGCGAATCAAATTCTAAGAAAATATAGAAGATATGGAATCAAAAAAGCATCATCAGTAAAACTAACCATCCCAAGACCATCAATTAGAATAGATTATGAGTCAAAAACAATTATTATTCCATGTATCAATTTAAAAATAGCATACCAGTATCTGCCGCATTTTGATTATATCAAACAGATTGAAATTGGGGAGGAATTCGCGTATATAATGATCAGTAAGTCGCATCCTGTACTTAGACCGGCCATCAGATACATTGGAGTAGATTGCAACACGACAGGTCATGTGGCAGTGGCGTCGAATTCTGAGACTGGTAAAATATACAAGATTGGAAAATCAGCAATACACACGCATAAAAAGTATCAATCCCTCAGAAAGAAACTGCAA
>JAHEXS010000029.1:2463-11351 GCA_023252015.1 Candidatus Nitrosotenuis sp.
ATATCTCAAAAAAACTAGTAGATATCGCAATATCGGAAAAATGCGGAATTAGATTTGAAAAGCTAACTGGAATTAGAAAAAGTAAAAAACATTCTAAATCATTTAGATATTCTCTGAATAGTTGGTCATACTATCAGTTACAGAAACTCACCGAATACAAGGCCAGAAAACAGGGAATAGAGGTAGCCTATGTCGCACCCGCATACACCAGTAAAACATGCTCAAAATGTGGGTCTTTAGGAGATCGCCAAGGTAAGAAATTTTCATGTCCGAGATGCGGACATGTTGATCATGCGGACGTCAATGCGTCATTCAATATCGGAAATCCAATATCGCATTGTGTCTATGATCCACATAGGATCAAAAACATGATTCAATTGCACGCAGAAAGAGATGTGTGCGGGGGGAGCACTGATACCCCCAAATGACAATTCTGAAAATGACAGAAACCGTATAACTACTAATCAACAGATTTGGAGTGTGTCAGGCCTTAAATTAAAGACATTATTTTACAAAATGATGAACTGTAAGCGATGTCACCACGTTACCCAGATTCATGAATCAGTATCACAGAGTAACTCACTGATGAGACTTGGCAAATGCACAATACCGGGCTGCACATGCAAACAATACCTCGACTCTATTGAACAGCTTGACGAGGATCTTTTGTAATTTTAGGTTCATATAGCAACAGACAGGTATGGTTTTGATGAAAAAACACGAATCATCAGACGATATGAAAAAGGAGCTTGATGTGTTGTTGTCCAAGCTAAACGCCCTTGAGATAATTGCTGCCGATGAATTTCAAAAAGGAGTGATCAAGGTTTTAAGAAGACTGGTCGAGGGCCAAATACATTCAGTAAACGAGTTTGATCACCTAAAAAAGGCACTTGACTTGATCACACTACAGCTGTTTGATGTAAAAAACAAAATCAGATCATGATTTAAGAACAGTGTCTGACAGCCCGCATTTGGTGCACTTCATCAATATGGAATTGCCCAAGTCCCGTGCTTTTTCCATTTTAGAGCCACAGCATGGACAGTTCATGGGTTTTGAATTAGACATTGCCTTCATTACACAAGGGCTTGTATTTGTTGATTATTTTGTTTGCCAGTCTTTTTCGCTCGTCTGGTGCAGAGTGCCACATCGGATATATCGAAAGGTAGAGGTTTTTCTCAGATCCTGCGATATTAATCCAGCACTGAAATTTTTCATGTTTTTTGAAGAAATCTTCATCTTGTGATTTTTCGGATTCGCCAACGTAAATCAATTGAAATGTGTCTTTTACGCGCATTAGTAAAATATAGATAACTTGCTCCATTGGAGGGCCCCATTCTGATAGTTTGATTGGGCCAAGAAATTCGTAGTTTAGAATTTGCAGCGTCAATTGATCTTGTTGTGATATTGGGGCTTTTTTCTTTTTTGTATGATTTATCAGATTGCAAACGTGGTCGATCAGACGGATTTACCCAAAACCAGTACACAGAATTGTTGGAGAGTTGTGATACAGTTAGTCGCAATATTCTTAGACACGAAATAAAGCGAAAATCGTCATTTTAAATGAGTCTGGCAGGAAAAAATTACTCGTTTAAAAGAATAAATCTCTCTAGAATTTTGGTTAGTTCATGGCAGAGCCGCACAATTACAGAACAGTTGGATATTCCATGATAATGTTATCCGCGTCACTGGTAGTAATTGCCTTGGTGTATCTTGCCATCGGAGACGATGTTTTGTATTCAGATCACGTCGCAAAGCAAAAGCAGCTAGAGTACAAACAAATGTTAGAAGAAAAGGCAAAACAAGAGAGTGCTTCTCAATCACAGGGAAAGAATCTCTCAGTAAACTTGAATGAAGAAATGAAGGTACAGAGCAACCCTTAGTCTAGTAGCCATTTGAAAAGTCTTCCCACATGTTAAGATTTGATGTCATTTTGTTCATTTTGTACAGTGCACCCCCGATTATTCCTGCTTGGTAAAATGCATACAGGTATACCTGGGAGTGAGACGGATGCGTATGGGACAGACTGAGTGCAATCATTGAGAAAAAGATGAATGTCCCAACAAATGTAGATATGCTGTTTACTATTCCATCAAGTCCGATTATTCTCCTTGTTGCTACTGCCATGAGTGATATGCTGGACAGTATCAAAAACGTGAGTCCGCCGTTTTGTGTTACAAACTGCGTAACCCATTGAGCTAGCCCCATCTCAAGTAGTGATTTTTCTGGAAGCGATATGCCACCTCCAAGTGCAAAACTTACTGCGCTGAACAATCCGCCGATTATAAAGAAGAACAGCAGTATTTTGATGAGTCCTCGCTTTATCGGACTACGTATTTCAGAAGGCTTTATCGCACGTTCTGTAATTTTCATTCCAAAAATAAATCCAATAAAGACAGTTGGAAAATACGCCATTTCTATCAGAAACGGGGATTCCGTAGTTATTTTCTGAATTTGCGGCGCAAAAATCAGAGAAAGTGAAAGAGCAATGGCAGTAGCGCTTGTAAAAAGTATCAGATTGAGGTACGGCAGGCGTGGTCTCCCATCTAGGTCAGCACTCCAATTATACATTTTTGACATTTTAAGAAATTAGATTAAAGAAAATGGCGAAAAATCATTTGCTCAATTAATCAATTCTCTTTACCTTTATCCGTTCGGTACACCAAAAGAACTCAATGAGGCTAGGAAGACCAGTAATCACAATTGGCATAATTCTAATTTTCTTTGGGGTGATTTTCCAGTTCCAAGGAAGAGGCGAGATTGGCCCAGAATCGTCATTTATGTATTACAACAAGGACTGGATTTCCTATGGAGCAATCATCATTGTATTTGGAATTGCAGTCAGCGGGTTTGGAGTGTTTCTATCAAAGATTGCAAACAGATGATTTAGATTCTTACGTCAAGCGTACCTAAGACATTTGTCTTTAGATCAAATGTTCGAATCAGATGATTGTTCGTATCTGTAATGTAGAGTTTGTTGTCGTAAAATTCGACATCGCTCGGCTCGTAAAGCGGCAAAATGTCACATTGTGAATTGCCAGGCAGACACACTAGATTTTTTTCGGTTTTGCCAATCAGTGTTACCACCTGAGAGTTTTTCAGATCAATTATGCGTATTGCAGAATTGTAAGTATCTGCCACAAATATTGTGTCTGAAACAGCACATAGCCCAAGTGGATGCTGAAACATCGCGTCATTCAGATTTCCGTCCTGATAACCAAACTCGAAGAGACCGTGGCCCACAATTGTTTTTACCTGTTTTGGTGAAATCGAGATTTGTCTTACTGCGGAAACCTCGCTGTCGGCAAAATACAGTTTGTCTTCAAAGATTGAAAGGCCGCTCGGCTGTGCAAGTTGTGCTTCTCGTACATGTCCATCAATTATGTTTTCATGTCCAGAGCCGGCATACGGCAATGCCAATTGGGATTCGATATCGTATGTCCAGATTTGGTGATTTCCTGCCATTGCAATGTAAATCAGATTGTCCTTTAGTGCCACATCCCATGGCGATGTAATCGAGACAGACTTGCCTTTTCCTCCAGCTGAAATCCACGGGCCTTGTTTTCCAGTACCGACAACAGTTTCCACCCTGTTTTGCGCGATGCTGATTTTTCTCAATGCATGGTTTTCAGTGTCTGCTACAAAAATCTCATCTTCCCTCCAAACAACTCCTTGCGGTCTGAAAAATTTAGCAGATGCAAAGTCCCCGTCCTCAAGTCCCGGTTTTCCATTTCCAATCACATGGAGAATTTTTCCTGAAACATCAGTAACCAAAATTCTATTATGGTTTGAATCACTCAGCGCAATTTTTCCTGTTTTTGAAATTGAAATCTTGCCTGGAAATGAAAGCAAGTGATTTTGAATTTTCCCAGAGTTTTTAATTTGAATTGGGTTTTGCGCAAGTGTTCCTTTTTTGGCATTATTCTGTAACAAAACCTCAATGGTGTCATCAATTTCGTCTTTTTGACCCTCTCCTGACTGCTTGTACATGATAGTTCCAGTCGGATCAATTATGAGAATTGTTGGCCATGCGTTGATTTGGAACTTGCCCCAGATCTGCATCTCTTTGTCAACCACAACTGGGTGCTCGATTTCATATCTTGCAACTGCGCTTTTTACATTGCTTACCTCTTGTTCTGTAAAGAACTTGCCAGAGTGTACGCCGATGAATACGACGGGTTTGCCCCTGTATTTTTGCTCCAGTTGTGCAAGAGTAGGCAATGTGTGCATGCAGTTAATGCAGCAATAAGTCCAAAAATCCAAAACAACCACGTTTCCTTTTAGTTTTGAAAAATTTAACGGCTCATCGGTATTAATCCACTCAAAGTTTTCCGGAAAATCAGGTGCCTTTGTCATTGGCGGGAAAAATCCTTCAAACATGTCCTGATATCAAATAGTGAAAGATAAAATTGTACACGTTTTACGGGTGTCTAATTACTGTTCTGGGAAGCATGCGTGGACTTTGGCTGCTGCCAATCTATAATTTGACAATGCCCAGTACTGTCCAAGTGCGTGTTTTTGCTTGATTGCGTCACAGCTGTCCGCCTCAATTTCGGCCTTTTCTTTTAGTATGAGAGGTTTCATTACTACTTCTTTGTGATAAACAACATAAGCGCCAATGGAGCTGGCAGCTACCAGAAACACAATACCTATGATGAATATTGGATCCATCGGTAGCCGTTAATTTGGTAGGTATTTGAGTTTTATGAATTGCGAAATGTCGGGGCTTTTAAAAAAAGATCTAGCTCCAGACTTTTTCTTTGAATGTCCACTTTTTGTTCAAGAGAAAATTGCTTAGTGCCGCAGAAAACACTGCCAGGATGAGCGCTATTGGATATTCCACCCGGTATTGATCAACCAATACGTACACCATACCTATTTGCGCAAGTGCGCCAAGGGAGCTAAAGCCAATGAATTTTGCATATTGTGTTATCGTGTGCCTTGGTGAAAAGTTGTGATCTTCAAACGTCCACATCTTGTTTAGTACAAAATTACTTGACATGGATACCATAATTCCAATTATTGTTGCATGCAGATACCACAGGTTTGAAACGACACTTGTGAACATTGATGATACCAAATAGTTGGTTACAAGCCCTATTGCGCCAACACTGTAAAATCTCCCGGCCTTTGAGAAAAAGCTGACAGATGTTCGTTTTTCCTCCTTTGCCGCCTTTTTGCCATATCGGTACAGATGCCAGACTGCCTTGGTATAATCCAGAACAGTACGGGTGTCAAGCTTGCTTGAGCCAAATTTCCTATTTGTAAACGTGTAAGGTATTTCCAAAACGTTTGCGTTTTTTGTTTTAACCAGTATCTCAAGAAGCATCTTGTATCCTATCGCATCAAATTTTAGTCCATGAATTATCTGTCGCTTGAAAGCAAAAAAGCCAGACATTGGGTCTTTGGCATTCACGCCAAGGCCACGCTTTGCAATCATTGTCGCGCCTTTGCTCAGGAGCTTTCGCTTTGCGGTCCACCCAATAATTGAGCCGCCATGTACATATCGCGATGCGATTACAATGTCCCATTTTGGCTGCTTTAGCGCATCAATTATTTTCGGCAAAAGACTTGGTGGGTGGGAAAGATCACTGTCCATCACAACGATTGCGTTTCCAGTTGCGTATTGAATGCCTTTTAGAATTGCGGAGCTGAGACCGGCTTTAGTTTTTCTGTGTATTATGTCAATAGTGTATCCTGCGATTTTTCGAACGTTTTTCATGTAATCCTCTACAATTTTCCCAGTCCCATCAGGGGAGTTATCATCAACTACAATTGTTTGCGCGGTGATGTTTTTTGGAATATGTTCCTCAATTGACTTGAGAACATGCAGTATGTTCTGTGACTCATTATATGTAGGAATTATGATAGATACGTGGGGTTTACTAGAAGATACAAAATCCCCCTTTGTGGCCATGATTGATGTTACCCAATTTTGCGATTATTAATTTATTATTAAAACTCGTTGATGTTTGAGTAAAATTGTTTAAAAGCCAGCCCCAAGGGGATCGTCTGGCTTCATTATCTCGCGCATCACCATAGTTGCAAACGATCCGCGTTGCAAGGTAAAACTGACAGTGTTTTTTTCAGTGGAAAAATTCGTGCAAAGAATCGACGCAGTCCTAAATCCCCCCTCAGTACTTATTTCTTGCATTTCTTTGAAAAAAAAGTCTTTTGGGCTCACTTGCTCGTCCTGCAGAATTTTGGAGAGGTGCAAGTCAAACCTTGTTTTTTTAAAATACGAATGCCCGACTAGAGGAATCGCAAGCTGTTGGTTTATGTCCATTTCGTATTTACCAAGCTTGGCATTTTTATCATAGCACACATCGCCGTCTTGAGGTTGGAATAATTCCTCGCCATACTCAAACGCCTTGCAGACGGTGAGATTGAAAATAAATGACTGGTACGCATCCACGAAAAGGCGCCGAATTGACAGGGGTAGTTTTTGAAATGCCCTTTGCGGATCCTTGTGTTCAAGCATTTCTTGTAGTGCGATTTTTTCAAGATCCATTTTGTGCGGCAGAATTTTTAGTGCCTCGGAATAGTTCGATTCGTCTGACATGAATTTTCTTATTTTGGTATTCTCATCTGAGTCATGCTCAGACGTAAACGAAAGTAAAAGTGTTATTGCATCGTTGAACCTTCGTTGGACTAGTGCCTTTCCAATCAGGTGCGTGACAGGCCTCTTTGAGCCAAATCTTTGATATCCATAGAAATTAAAAATTCTATCTTGTTCGGCAAAATCAGAAAAACTTTGTTTTGAGTTAGTCACTTTTATGACAAACTTGTTTCCAACCATGTCCTTTGCAGAAAGTGGTTTTTTGAAAAACCCAATTTTTTCAAGCGAGATTTTCCCATCGGCGTAATTTGGAATTGATTTGTTTTGTCCAAGGGAGCAGACAAACTGCTCAGTTATGGCAGAGGAGTCCTTTAGGCCCAGCGCTTTTAGTCGCACTCCAAATTTATTGAAAATTATTTCAAGTGCGTGATTTGTATCAATTCCAGATTTTTTTAATTTGTAGGCGGCAAACCCTTCACTTTGCGAAATAGAGTCCAGTGTTTTTTGCGATAAAATCTCAAAGACTTTGAAATCATCATTATGCGCTTTGATTTTCCCTCCACAGCCAGGATATTTTGTAGTGTATACTGAGATTCCAATATCAGAATCTATTTTTGGGATCACTCTGTTATTGTCACGGTGACAAACTGAGACACAGATACATCAGGAGTCTTTGCAGACAGAAGAACCTTGTATGTACCAGGCAGTGCAAAGTCACTTGCGTTTATCGATACAGTGATTGTTTGCGGGTTTGATTCTGTCAAGTCCACCTGTGTGGTTGGGATTTGCACTAAGATGTCATTGAACTGCGATGTGGCCTTGTGCGAGATGGTTGCCTTTGTGTTTGCATTCGGGCTTAGCTGCATCTGAATTTCTGCTGATTGACCCTTTGCAAGAGTGACATCAGTCTGAGATACTTGCAAATCAAACGGTAAAGGCTTTGAGGTATCAACTACTCCAATATTGTTTTCTACCCACTCTGTAAACCAAATCTTGTCTCCAGATGATACAAATCCAAACACCTGAGCATAACCACAGTCTGGTTTTTCGTTACAGTCAGACCAGTTTGGGTTCTGAGACGGCACGTTGTATTCAATAAGGGATTCGGTTCCAATATCTAACACCCCTATTGCGTTTGCGAGCTGTTCGTTAAAGATTAGCTTTCCGTTATTAATTTGGGTCCAATATGGCCCGCTTGTTGGCACTTTTATCAGTCCAGTCACGTTACCATATACAGTAGGATTGGGATCAGTCGTAACATACCTTGTGAATTTTTCGCTTTGCGGATCAAATTTAAAAAATGAGCTGCTAGATGTATCAGCCATCCACACGTTATCGTTCTTGTCAACCGATAGCCCTATTGGAGTGCCAAGGGTTGTAGGCAAATCAAATACTTTGGAAAATTGCATCAGTGTTGAATTGGTTTCAGATACGGTGAAATGTGAAAATTTATTATAATCAAACTTGACCAGTGCGCCGCCTTGTTTTAGTATCCAGTTTGTGTACCAAAGATTTCCTCGCGAGTCAAAATCAAAGCTGCTCGTAAATGAGCCCGGAATTGGCGACGGAATGTCAGTGTATGTGCCATTCTGTCCTTCTTGCCCAAGATCAAAGAAGCTGATTTTGCTTCCGTAAAAATCATTTACAATTATTATATTATTTTGTATTTTGATGTGATGTGGAAGCGCGTCTTGTTTTGTCGGATAGTTTACTCTCTGGTATTGTTTGTCAGTCGTAGAAAATTTCCAAACAGAGTTGTAAGTATCATCAGTATACCAAATGTCCCCATTTGCATATGTCATTCCCCAGAACATGGAGCGGCCTTTTTGTGGCCATTGCGGGTTGTCAAACTCTGCAAATTGTTTTGATTGAGGATCAAATCTAGCTACTTTGCCGGTATTTGTCTGGCTAAACCAAATCATTCCATCACTATCAGTAGTTATTGACAGCGGTTGGGTACATTTTGTTGGGATTTTGAACTCAGTCACATACTCGTTGCTTTTTGCGTCGCCAGTTTCACAAAACTTTACCCTCTGTGCGTCTGGAAAGTTATCCATTGGGGTACCAGTCACGGTGATTTTTTCAGCGTCGGTTTGTTTGGACGGTCCACGGTTAGACGAAATTGCCGCAGTAGATGCCAAAAGAATAACTGCAAAAAATACCGCAACAATTATTCCCTTTTTCTTCACAAGGCGAAATTTACTTTACCTCGTTATAACCCATTCTAAGAAAGTTACAATAATTTAAGGTCGCGCGTTATTTTGTCAATGAGATCTTCAGGTGCAGGTCCAATTGAAATGCACGTAACAGTGCCAGGGGCAATTTGCGTGT
>JAHEXS010000129.1 GCA_023252015.1 Candidatus Nitrosotenuis sp.
CCATGTTAGTGAATAAGTCAAATGCGATTATTTCTGGTCTGCTTGGTGTAGTAATAGTACTTGTCGCATACGGCATAATTCTAAATCCGCCACAGAAAATTCCAACAATTGAGGACATAGGCAAAACAACAAAGACAGTTGTTGGGGATCAGGTATCACAAAAAGATTTGACATTGACTGAAATTTTTGAGAAAACAGAAACGGGAGTAGTTAGAATAAACGTCAAAAGGCCAAACGATCCCAGAGGCGGAGGCTTGGGTTCTGGTTTTGTATACGATAAGAAAGGCCACATCATAACAAATGATCACGTAATTGAAAATGCCGAAAAAATAGTTGTTACATTTTTGGACGGTAGATCATTTAAGGCAAATCTAGTAGGAAAGGATCTCTACACAGATCTTGCAGTTGTCAAAGTAAATGCAAGTGAAGAAGTACTATATCCACTTACACTTGGAAATTCTTCGCAACTAAAGGTCGGAGAACAAATTGCGGCAATTGGAAACCCGTTTGGGCTATCAGGCTCCATGACTGCTGGAATCGTAAGTCAGATTGGCAGATTGCTTCCGTCACAAGACAGAGGATTCCAAATTCCAGACATAGTTCAGACAGATGCTGCAATAAACCCAGGGAATTCCGGTGGACCTCTTTTGAATATGAGGGGCGAAGTAGTTGGCATAAACACCGCAATCCAGTCGGAAACAGGAGACTTTGCAGGAGTTGGATTTGCCATTCCTTCTAGAACAGTACAAAAGATCATTCCAACGCTTATTGAAAAGAAAGAATATCATCATCCTTGGGTCGGAATCTCCGGAAGGGACATAGATCCAGACCTTGCAGATATACTCAAAATTGAAGATGCTCGTGGTTTTCTGATAATTAATGTCCTAAAGGGCAGCCCTGCTGAAAAGGCAGGTCTTCGCGGAACCACCAATTCGACCGAAGTGGACGGAGTCAGATATCAGATAGGTGGAGACGTCATACTATCAGTTGACGGCACCACTGTAAGAAAAATTGACGATATTTTGATTCATCTTCAGCGGGAAAAGACAATTGGAGACGAGATGGCATTGCAGATTCTTCGCGACGGAAGAGTCACTAGTTTAGTATTAACCCTCGAGGAGAGACCAAACTCAAGCATATTAGCAAACAATTCAACAACTAATTCGACACAAAAATAAATACTAGAATTCAAGATTATCTTTTACGTTGAATGACCTTGTGTTTGATTGTGAATTACTAAACCATGTACTGGATGGAAAGGAAATCACCAAGGCTGACGCATATGAGATTTTCGAAGTTGTGAAAGACGAACCATCGGAACTATACGGTACATCTACAAGACTCCGCAATACACATAAACAAAAAACAGTTACGTTTTCAAAAAAAGCATTCTTTAATCTCGTAAACCTTTGTAGAGACGTATGCAGTTATTGCACATACAAATCAGAACCAAACCAGCAGAAAACATCTATGATGAGTAAGAAAAACGTCACAGATTTAGCAAAACTTGCAAAAAAATATGGATGTGTTGAAGCACTCTTTGTCACTGGTGAAAGACCAGAACAGAAATACCAAGAAGCGAGAGAATGGCTCAAGGAAAACGGATTTTCAAGCACTGTTGAATATCTTATCCATGCATCAGAAATTGCATTATCGGAAGGGCTTTTCCCACATACAAATGCAGGCAACCTTACAAAATCAGAGATGAGTGAGCTCAAAAAAACTAACGTGAGTATGGGCCTAATGCTTGAAAACTCCAGTGAACGGCTAACTGAAGAAAACATGCCACATCATCTCGCTCCAAGTAAAAATCCGAGGGCAAGAATTCAGGTTTTAGAAAATGCAGGTGAGATCAAACTTCCAATGACCACAGGATTGCTTGTAGGAATTGGAGAAACGCCAAACGAAATAATTGATTCCATATTCGAAATAAAAAGACTAGACCAGCAATACGGACACATACAAGAAGTTATTTTACAAAACTTTCAACCAAAACAAGACACCAAGATGGGAGATTTTGCATCTGCAGAGGAAAACTATTTCAAAATAATCGTGGCATTAACTAGGGTAATAATGCCGCAAATGAACATTCAGATTCCGCCAAATCTCTCACCTGATTCATATCAAAGTTTTCTTCAAGTAGGGATAAACGACTGGGGTGGAATATCTCCACTTACTCCAGATTATGTCAATCCAGAATTCAGCTGGCCCAAAATTGAATACGTTACAAAAAACACAGAAAATGCAGGTTATGAATTAAAGGCAAGATTTCCGGTGTATCCTGAATTCACGCATTTGATAAATTCTAATCTTTATGATATGATGTCAGGAATCATGGACGAGTGCGGCTTGGTAAGAAAGGAATGTTGGAAATGATTTCAAATATTGATTCATTACTAAAAAACGCGGATCCCCTAGTGGCAGATTCGCTAAATAATGCACTTTCAGAAAAAGAGATTTCGATAAAAGAGGCAACGCATCTCTATGACGCAAAAGGACTTGACTTTCACCTTGTAGGCATCGTTGCAGACGAGCTTAGAAGAAGACGTGTTGGCGACATCGTAACTTTTGTGGTAAACAGAAACATCAATTTTACAAATGTATGTATCAAGCAATGCGGCTTTTGTGCATTTAGTAGAGACTTTAGAGAGGAAGAAGGATACTTTTTGCCCATAGAAGAAATAGTAAGACGTGCAAAAGAGGCGTACAATCTTGGTGCAACCGAAGTGTGCATTCAAGCAGGTCTTCCCCCAGACATGGACGGTGGATTTTATGAGAAAATATGCACCGCAATCAAGGCAGACATTCCAGATATCCACATACATGGGTTTTCTCCAGAGGAAGTTCTTTATGGTGCAACAAGATCAAATGTTTCAATAAAAGAATATCTTTCAAGACTAAAAGACGCAGGAGTCAACACCATCCCAGGTACTGCTGCAGAGATACTAGACCAAAAAATTCGTGACAAGATCTCACCTGGAAGAATCAGTGTTTCAGACTGGACTGAAGTAATCAAGACTGCCCACAAGATCGGAATCAATTCAACATCAACCATAATGTTTGGTCATGTTGAATCTACGGAGGACAGAGTAAAGCACATTGCAAAAATAAGAGACATTCAAAAAGAAACGGGAGGATTTACAGAGTTTGTTCCTCTGAATTTTATCCATACAGAGGCACCAATGTACACGCATGGTCTTCACGACGGAATCAAAAGTGGAGCAAGTGCAAATGACGTAATGCTGACTCATGCTATTGCAAGAATAATGCTCAACAACCATATCGACAACATTCAGATGTCATGGGTAAAAGAAGGACAAAAAATGTCACAGCTTTTGCTAATGTGGGGCGCGAATGACTTTGGCGGCACATTAATCAATGAAAGCATTTCAACTTCGGCAGGAGCGCAGTATGGTCAAATTTTAAGACCTATGGAAATTCGCCGCCTTGTCAGAGAAATAGGCAGGACTCCAGCTCAGAGAACAACCACATATAAGATCATCAAAAAATATGACTCTGAATCTTTTGAGGATGAGCTTGATAAAGTAAAAGACGTCTCAAGATTTGGCTCGTATTTTGAACTTGTAAAAATTGACAAATTCAGATACAAGAACCCAAGGTCAAGCTAATCTTGTCGGTTTGCAATGACGTCATATCCTATGCAAGAAAAATAAATGTCGATGAATGCGAATCCATTCTTTGTTCAAAAAAAATCATCACAGTAAGAATAACAGATTCGGAGATTGCCGAGATAAAGGAAAACCACGAAAAATCGCTCGGAATTCGTTTAATACATAAAAAAAGAATATCAGGTGCCAAGACAACGACACTTGAA
>JAHEXS010000130.1 GCA_023252015.1 Candidatus Nitrosotenuis sp.
AACCTGGTTGTTCTTTTCCACAATTATTGGCTGGTACTGCTGTTCACGAATAGGCTGGAAAAGAACCGTAAGACTATACACGTGGAAGATGGCATTGCTGCAAATCATGCTTTTGGGATTGACTGTGATCTGCCTTTATGAAGTCTTATACAACTTTATGGTATTGGGTGCACAAATTACTACTGGACTTAAGGATGGAAACATGCCAGACATTGACTCACTTACAATTGCATATCCTGATCCGTCAAGGCCATGGAATTTGATTTTTGCAACAAAGATGTTTCTTGCTGGATTTCTGATCAGCGCACATGCGTTTTATCTTAGCACAAAGCCAAGAAAATCAATCGAGGACATAAATCCATAATTTGAAAATGTTTAAAACAAACATTTACGTTTTCTTGTCATGTCAAATGTAAAACCAATTCCAGATGGTTATGGTACAGTTACTCCTACCCTGACAGTGCGTGAGGCTACAAAGGCAATCGAGTTTTACAAAAAGGCATTTGATGCACAAGAGATCTTTCGATTTTCAAGCCCCGATGGAAAAGCCATAATGCATGCAGAAATCAAAATTGGGAACTCTATCGTAATGATAAACGATGAATTTCCGCAGATGAACTGCCGCTCCCCACAATCGATAGGAGGTACAGGCTCGTCTATTTTTTTGTACGTAAACGATGCTGACGCGACATTCAACAAAGCAGTTTCTGCTGGGGCAAAATCGCTCATGCCATTAATGGATGCCTTCTGGGGGGATAGATTCGGCTCAGTTCAAGATCCCTATGGACATGTTTGGAGCATTGCGACTCACAAAAAGGACATGACTCCTGAAGAGATAAAGGCAGGCCAGGAAGCATTCAAGAACACGTGTTAATGATACGATTATTTTCATAATGCAAATGTAGTCATTAGCTTTATAGGGTTACAAGTAAAAGTTGAACCAAATTGGATGTTACAACAAAGGTAGAGCTTGTCTCAAGGCCGCCAACTGAGGAAATAGTAACAAAGGACGAACTGACAAATCTTTTTGAAACAAACTCAAAACCAAAGCACTACATCGGATTAGAGATTTCCGGGTTTCTCCACTTGGGCAGCCTGATCAGTACGGGATTTAAAATTAATGACTTTATCAAAGCGGGTGTACATTGCAACGTCTTTTTGGCTGATTGGCACACCTTGATCAACGACAAGCTTGGCGGAAACTGGGAGACAATTTCCAAAGTTTCAAAATATTATGAAGATGCCTTCAAAACAGTGTGTCCAGGCGTTGGAATAATTCACGGAACCGAGCTGTATGATTCCACCAAACAATACTGGAAAGACTTGGTCCAATTTACAAAACACATGTCACTTGCAAGAACAATGAGGACACTTACTATAATGGGAAGATCCGAAAGCGAGGAAAAAATAGACCTGGCAAAGCTTCTCTATCCCCCAATGCAGGCAGTCGACATTCATTCCATGGATATTGACATAGCGCACGCAGGAATGGATCAGAGAAAAATCCACATGCTTGTCCGCGAAATCTTTCCAAAAATGAAGTGGAAAGTTCCAGTCGCAGTACACCACAGCTTGCTTCCAGGATTGTTGGAGCCCATACCAGATGATGATTTAGGATCAAAAATGAGTAAATCAAAGCCAGGTTCTGGAATTTTCATTCATGACTCTAATGACGAAATAGGAAACAAAATAAAAAAAGCCTGGTGCGATGTTGCACAAATACCAAACAATCCAATTCTACAAATAGCAAAAAATGTGATTTTCCATGAGTTCAACGAAATCTATGTTGCAAGGCCACAAAAATTCGGGGGAAATGTGACATACGTTAATTATTTGCAGCTTGAATCGGATTTTGCCGCAGGAAAACTACACCCATCGGATCTAAAACAAACGGTTGCAGATCATTTAGTGAAAATAATTGCTCCAGTACGAGATAAGCTGGCACTTGACTCGGATCTATATTCAACAATAAAAAATAGCGTTTAGCTTTGCAGATTATACTTTGATGTATAGCCGCGGGGATTAATCATTAGGTTTTTGAAGTTATATGTTGAGGAATTTCCAATTATAACAGTGCTAATCATGCCAAGCTTGTCTGCATGCTCTTCCATGTTTTGAAGATCTGTCATGACTATTGTTTGGGAATCACGAAATGCTCCTTTTATTATTGCAACTGGAGTGTCTGGCTTGCGATATTTCAGCAAAAGCTTTCTTGTGTCTTGCAGCTGGTGGATTCTTTTTTTGCTTGACGGATTGTAAATCACAATTACATAGTCACCTTGGGCTGCCGCCTCTACCCTTTTTGTTATGATTTCCCATGGAACCAAGAGGTCGCTCATTGACACAACTGCAAAATCTGTCATAAGTGGAGAGCCAACCAAAGATGCACATGAATTAAGAGCAGATACACCTGGGATGATTTCTACTTCTAATCCAGTTTCTGGATCCCATCCTGCCTCTGCCAGGGTTTCATAAATTAGTCCTGCCATACCGTAGATTCCTGGATCTCCACTTGATACAAGTGAGACTATTTTTCCCTCCTGTGCTAAGTCTATGCACTGTTTTGCACGTTCCACCTCCTGAGTCATTGCGTATCGATAGATGTCCTTTCCTTTGATGAGATCCTCAACCAAAGTCACATAGGTATCATACCCAACTATGGTGTCGCTTTCCTCAATTACCTCTTTTGCGCGAAATGTCATGTGGTCATGACTTCCTGGTCCGACGCCAACAATGTAGAGTTTTCCTGCCAAGCGATTCTAATCTTCTGTAAGATAATTTATCCTTTGTTTTAGAATCTAGCTAAGAGATTCTATTAGCGGACAATTCACGATATGATCGTTGCTTAGTGGTCTTGCAAGCTGGACTGTTATCATTTTTTCTGATTTTTTGTTGTTGATATCAGAAATTGTTTCAAGTATTCCTGCATGGGTAGGATCATTCCACTCCACTATCGATACTCGGCAAACTGGGATGTAATTCCCCTCTTCTAGAGTTGATGATAGAATACTTGCCTGATATCCCAAAGGGCCTGAGCCTTTGACCCCATTTTTAAATTGGTACATTTCGGAGACAATAGAATTTGATAATACGTTTGCAAGCTTTGGCGCATCAGATACTCCTAAAAGATTTGCAGGTCCTGTAGGAGTTGCATCAGTTATGATGTAGTATGTGGTTCTGCCATCTGGCCCCCATCCTCTATGTGCAACAAAAGTCACCTTTCTTGTTTCATTACTGATTGAAAGTATCTGTCCTTTGTCAAATGACTCTTCGTCTGTTATGCCAGTACTGTTTCTTATCTGTAGTTGTCCTCCTGGCCATAATATGTGCGGTGCATTAACCACCACGTTTGTTTTTACCAGTTTTACTCTGCTTTCTTTTTCTGCCTTTAGAACCGCTTCTGCAGAATTTAGAACTTGGGCCTTTTGTCCTTGCTTCCATGATACTATGATCAGTGAATGAAGCGGGCTGTACGAATCAGATTGGGAAGGACTACTTGAGAATATCTCATTTTGATATCCATACAAGCCGTCCCCCTTGATGCCATTTGTAAACGAGTAAACCGTATCTTGCGCAGAAGATGGCGCCTTTGCAAGCCTTGGAGAAAACTCTACTGACCAATTCTGCTTGCCTGTTATTTTGTCCCCAAATGTCTTGTTGCTTGAATCTGTAATGATATAGGAAACAGGGCCGCCTGCAAAAAATCCAAGATGCATTGGAATGCTTACTGGAACGTGTGGTTTTGAAAGCGTAAACGATTGT
>JAHEXS010000131.1 GCA_023252015.1 Candidatus Nitrosotenuis sp.
CTAGAATGTGCGGACGCGATTACCAAGTCTCCCTTCATTTCTGGTTTATGAATTTGAACTAGAGTATTTTCATTAGAAATCTGAATTGTGACAAAATCACGCCTGCCCATAAGCATTAGCTTACGCTTCTTATAGTTAGTTTTCTCATCACGTAATCGTCGTAGTATGGTTGAATAGGCCATTGCGATATTGATGAAATTTTTGAACTACTCTTATAAACGTTAGATAGGAAGAGATGCAAGTAAGGCTTTTTGTGAATGAAGCCTATTTTCTACCTCATCCCAGACAACAGATTGTGATCCATCAATTACAGAAGCGGTTACCTCCTGGCCTCTTTTTGCTGGAAGGCAGTGCATGAAAATGGCGTTTTCGTTAGCTTTTGCCATAAGTAAAGAGTTCACCTGATATTTTGGAAGGAATTTTTCGAGCCGTTTTGGATCGTCGTGAATCGATACGAACGTATCTGTAACTACCACGTCGGAATTTGATACGGCCTTTTGTGGGTCTGGAGTTAGTTCAATGTCGATTAGTTTTTTGTAGTTTTGGATTACTTTTGGATTAGGTTCAAATCCCTTTGGAGTTGCAATTGATATTGAGATTTCTGCTTTTGCACAACCATAAATCATCGAATTGCACACATTATTTCCATCGCCAACCCAAGCAAGTTTTAATCCTTTGAGTTTTCCTTTCTTTTCTTTGATAGTCATTAGGTCTGCTAGAATTTGGCAAGGATGAAATGAATTAGATAGACCATTTATTACTGGAACTTTGGAATTTTTTGCCAAAGTCTCAATGGTGGAATGCTCGTAAACTCGTGCCATGATTACATCCGCATATCTAGAGATTGTTTTTGCAGTATCTTCAATTGTTTCTCCTCTAGATAGCTGTAATTCCTGCGATGAGAGATTCAGTGCGTGACCGCCAAGATGAAACATTCCTGTTTCAAAACTTATACGCGTTCGAGTCGACGGTTTTTGAAATATCATTGCAAGTGTTTTATTTTTTAAAAGCGGTTTTGAGATTCCTTTTTTGAGATCTTTTTTTAGTTTTATTGCAAGATCTAGTATTTGCACTAGTTCTTTTTTATCAAGCTCATCCAGTGTTAGTACATCTTTAGATTTTATCATTTAAACCAACCAAAACGCCGCTTTTTCTTTGGTTCCTCCTCTTTTTTATCTTCTTTTTGTTTTTCCTCAGGTTTCTTAATTTCTGATGATTTTAATTCTAGTTCTTGTCTCTTTGATTGCTGACCTGGCTTTGGACGACCGTCGGCTATCCAATTTTTAATATTTTTGGCAAGGGTAAAAGCATCATCATTGTTTTCTGGAGGTTGGACATCATACAAATCAGCATATGTGGAGATGTCTTGATCTTTGATTCCTTCGAATGGATCTGAGACTTTTTGTGGTTCTGGTTTTGGTTCTGGTTTTGGTTCTGGTTTTGGTTCTGGTTTTGGTTCTGGTTTTGGTTCTGGTTTTGGTTCTGGTGTACGTATTATGCTTTCACTGCCAAATACGGCCTCAAGAAATACTTGTTTATCAAAGGGTTTTAGATCAGAATATTCTTGACCCACTCCCACATACAAGATTGGTTTCGATGTGATTTTAACCACAGATAGTGCAGCACCGCCACGGGCATCGGCATCACTTTTTGTCAGTATTGCGCCATCAAACTGCACGTGTTGATAAAACTCTCTTGCTTGGTTGACAGTGTCATTTCCAGCTAATGAGTCCCCTACAAAGATCCTTAGATCGGGTTTTACCACCTTGGTGATTTTTTCAATTTGATCCATGAGATTTTTGCTTGTCTGCATTCTTCCAGCAGTATCAATCAAAACACAATCAATTTTGTGTGATTTGGCATAAAGTACTGCGTCTCGCGCAACGGCTGCAGGATCAGAGCCATAGTTTTGTGCAATTATCTTAAGGTTTAATCGGCTTGCATGCTCCGTTAGTTGTTCTATTGCTCCTGCTCGGAATGTATCTGCAGCGGCAATTACTACTGAAAACTTATTCTCTTTTAAAAGATGTCCTAGTTTTGCAAGACTGGTTGTTTTTCCAGTTCCATTAATTCCAACAAACAAGATAACACAGGGTTCGCCAGAATTTTTCTTTGAGGCGATGTTTGACATTATATCAACAGAGCCTGCAGCGTCAAACAGTTCAGAAATGCTCTGAATTAGACTATTTTTAATAAAGGATTCAATTTCGTTTTTATCGACAGATGTACCAATTAATTTTTTTTTAAGGTCAGACTTGATTGCGTCGATTACTTCAGTTGCAACATCAGACTCCATTAACTCGATTTCTAGTTGGAATAAAATATCATCGATGTCATTTTCTTTTAGTTCCTTTTCACCGAAGCTTTTAGCGACAGATGAGAAGGCACTACGTAGTTTATCAAACATGAAATTTCACTATTGAGAAGGATTTGTAGATTGTATTAATCGGTTCATTTCTTGTTTTAGCTGCTCTAGCCTCATCAAGACTTCATGTTTTTGTGAAGTAGTCTCGTTTAGTGCTACTTGAAGTTCTTTTATTCTGGATTCAAGATAGTTAATGGCAGAATTGTGCTCCTTTTCTACTATTATTCCTGCACCCACGTTAAGCAATACCTTTGATGTTCCAGAAATGTTAGCTTTGACGTATGTGCCAAGACCCACAGGAATTAATGATTCAAATTCTTGATTTTGGTTAAGTCCTCTGATTGATTCAACTGAAGATATCGCTTCCCGTAGAAAAGTCATAATTGCTTCTTCTTTTTGATCTAAGTTTGCAGCATAGGATTCAAGCATTTGCATTTGGTAAAGAAGCTGCTGGGCTTGTTCTTCGCTCATTTACAAAAAAATCAATTCAGATGCCTATAAATGCATTTGTTGGGTGAAGTCGAATGCAAATGATTTCAAAGAGAAATGGATTATTTGTCAAGTCAAAAACAAAATGGATTCATCCATACAAAGATCACCCAACAGACAGATTGAAGATCAAGTTAATTCTAAATGAAAAAATCAAAGGGAATAGAATAGTTGGACTTGAAGCACGAGTTGAGTCAGGCGATGTACATCAATTGCATATTCACGAAAACGAGTATGTTCTTGTTTATTCTCTTAAAGGAAAATGTGTTGTAACGGTTGGAAGAAAAACAAGGACAGTTCTTCCCAATACCATGATTTTCATTCCTCCGAAAGTATCACATAGATTTTACAATAAATTCTCAAACCCTTGGGAGGGCATAGCATTTGCAATAGGAACCAAAGCAAAGATCAAAAACATCTGGATGGAAGACTAGACAAAAAAAGAAGATAAATTATTTAGCTTTGGAATAACGCTTTTCTACTTCGTCCCAGTTTATGACATTCCACCATGCGGTAACATAGTCTACTCTTTTGTTTTGATATTTGAGATAGTATGCGTGTTCCCAAACATCAAGACCGAGCAACGGAACTAGTCCCTCGGTTCTAGGACTTGTTTGGTTTGGCATTGATTTGTATTCAACATTATTTGATTTTGGGTTGAATACTAGCCAGCCCCAACCGCTTCCTTGAACGCCAGTGGTTTTTGTCGAGAATTGTTCCTTGAAGGAATCAAAACTAGCAAATGTCTTGTTGATTGCATCTGCAACTGAACCGCCGGGTTTGCCGCCGCCATTTGGTTTCATGTTGTTCCAAAATAGCTTATGATTATCATAGCCTCCACCATGGAAGTTGATTGCACCGCGTACCGCGTCGGGTACTTGGTTTATGTTTGCAAGAACGT
>JAHEXS010000132.1 GCA_023252015.1 Candidatus Nitrosotenuis sp.
CATCCATGGATGATGGCGTCATTTGAGATTACACAGGGCGGAGCTCCTAAAGCAGCTAACGAGCCCACATTTGCAATTTCAATTCTCAAGGATTCACAAACTCAGGGAAATCCAGACTTTGATCCAGACACAGTACAGGTGCCAACTGGCAACACCATAGTTTGGACAAACAATGATTCTGTTGCACATACCGTAACCAGTGCAGTAGACGCAGGTGCCACATTTGATTCCAGCTTGATTAGCGCAGGTGCCACATTCAAGTTGGATACAACGAGTCTGAAACCAGCCAAGTATGATTATTTCTGCATGGTGCACCCATGGATGACGGCGTCATTCGTATTGGGCAAAGCACCAACAGAGCAGCCAGAAGCAAGGCTTACAGAAGATGCAACAGCAAGTGATCCAAATGCGGTGATCCCAGAGCCAACTTCAAGTGAGACACCGCAAACCACAACACCAGTCAATCCGCAAGAACAGTCTGCACCACCAGAGTCTGTTGAAACACAACCGCAGCCAACTGATGAGCAAGCAGAAACAGGCGATATAACGGTTTCAATTGCAGCAGGTGCATCAAGCCCCGGGTGTGAGAAAACTAATGAGTGTTTCAACCCAGATACGATAACTGCCATAGTAGGAAACACAGTAACGTGGACCAACACCGATACTGCGGCACACACGGTAACTAGCGGCAAAGATGCAACTTTTGATGGAACATTTGACAGCAGCTTACTTGCAGTAGGAAAAGCATTCTCGTTCAAGTTCGAGTCAAGCGGCGAATACCCATATTATTGCGCAGTTCATCCTTGGATGACTGGAAAGGTCATCGTAGAATAAGTTTGGAAGTAATTCTTACAAAAAAACAAAGAGAAATTCTCGTAAATCACGCACAGAGTAATTTCCCAAACGAATCATGTGCACTCTTGTTCGGGATTGAGGATTCCAAAACCAGCATAGTAAAGGATGTTTTTCTGGCAGAAAATGTCGAAAAATCCCCAATAAACTTTACAATTTCAAACGAGGAATTACTCAAAGGATACAAAGAGGCAGAACAAAAAAAGATGGACGTCGTAGGAATATTTCACTCCCATCCGTATTCGAAGGCCATTCCTTCTTTGACGGACAAAGAATTCATGGTTGGAAACCCAGTCATTTGGATAATATTTTCAAACAAATATGATGAGTTCAAGGCTTACATTTTGGAATCAAATCTAGTACAAGTCTCTGTAAAAATAGTCTAAGTTCATCAAAGCTTGAAATTTCTGCTATGAAGGCTTGGGAGTTTTGTTTTCAAAACCCCTTTACAAATTACAGGCATTATTTTTGCTCAATTTTGGTCATTAAACGTGTACACACATGTGTGCATTGTAAACGTCCAAAATAATAGATTTAGACACTATGATGATTCGTGGATAGAATTACAACATCAATAATAGTATCCCTAGTTATCACAGGCGTTGCAGGATTCACAATACTATTCCTTGTATCGGACAGACCCAATCAAATCTATGCCGAAAATTCTATCCACTCCCCCACTACACAAACTAGAGAATACACCATAATAGCACAGGATACAACTCTTGAGATCGCACCAGGGGTACGAGTGGAGGCGTGGACTTTTAATGGAACAATTCCAGGGCCAACCCTAAGAGCGTCTGAGGGAGACAGGGTCATCATACATTTTATCAATGAAAGTCATTTGCCACACACAATTCATTTGCATGGAGATCATAACGAAGTAAACGACGGCGTATTTCAGGAAGTTTTGCCAGGAAACATATACACGTATGACTTTACTGCAGGTCCTGCAGGTGCACTAATGTATCACTGTCATGTGATGCCAGTCTCACAACATGTGAGAAATGGCCTTTATGGGGCATTTATTGTTGATCCAAAAGAAAAGCTTGATCCCGCAAGAGAATACGTCATAGTCAAAGGCGAATATGACTTGCAAGATCAGGAAACTCCGTTTCCAGATTACGTTTTTTTCAATGGGTATGCAGATCAGTATTGGAACAGCCCATTACCAGTCAGGACTGGAGAACTAGTCAGAGTATATTATGTTGACATGGGTGCCATGCCGTCATTTGGATTTCATATTCACGGAACAATATTTGATGCAATCCCATCAGGTATTTTGGAGAACAAGTCAGTCAAGGCACAGACATGGGAGGTCTCACCTGGAAACGCTGCAATATTTGAGGCAAGATGGACTGAATCGGGACGTTATCTTTTCCACCTACATGGAATTCCAGAAGAAAGGGGAACCATGGGATACTTTGATGTCACAGATGCACCAAGTAGTGCAATTGATGGAACAGATGTTGCCAAAACAAAACCAATCTACATGTGGGAATGGGAAAAAAATCAATTAATGAGTCTTGAAAAACCTGATCTTGGTGCCAATGTGACCAAGACTTCGGCAGAGACGTCGGAGCACTTTATGCATAATTTACTTGAAACTGCAGACAAGGAGTCAAAAATAATCGAAACAACTTCTTGTGAAATCGAAAAGGGTGCAATGATGCAGACAGCTAACAAATCATTCCATCCAGTAATAATACGAGTAAATGCAGGAGACACAGTAAAGTGGGAGAACAAGGACTCTGGAATTCACACAGTTACCAGCAAAGATGGAACTTTTGATTCTGGAATGATAGTGAAAGGAGGCTCATTTGAAAACAAGTTTGAGCAAAAAGGAACGTTCGATTACTTTTGTGCATTGCACCCATGGATGAAAGGCACTGTGCAGGTAGTCTAGGCAGAAAAACTAAATTCGAACATGCGTTCGTTTATTTCAATTTTTATTGGTTTTTGAAATATGTTGTGAAATATTAGTTCCAAGACAGTCTTGTGGTATAGCGACCAATTTTGTCCAAGATCATGTTTTATTATATAGGTATGAGTGTCGTTTTGCACAGAATGATTCATCTCAAAATTAGACATCTTCATTCGAGTCTCAAACCACGACATGAACGAGTCCAAATCCATTGAGCCTTTCATGAATTTTGCAATATCGCTAACAATACCCTTGCCAATTTTTTGCGCCAGATCGACAATTTCATCATTGTCAAATTTTTTGAATAACGCATCAAGTATAGGTCTTGCAATCGGCACCATGCCAACTTGAGATTCAAACATTCCCCAATCCACGTATCGCTTAAACACCTTGTTTGCAAGAATGTTGAGGCTGACGTCTTGTCTGGCTGCTTCTTTTTTTAGTTTTTTAATTACGTCTAAATCTAGCCTAAACGATACAGTGCCAGATTTTTTTGCCTCCATTACCACGCAATGAAAATTTTCCATCCTTTTATATCTTAACCAATGTTTTTTTGCTAAGATAAATTGACAAATACTAAGATAATGTCTATTTGAAAACTCAAACTAATGTGGATTTTTTCTTTGAATTAAATAAATCTAAAAAGGAGTATTTACGCAGTTCATTTTATAAGATGTTCAAATCGAACATGATCAGACAGTATTGTAATTAATTGAGGGTCGGGCATAATTAATTTCAAAAATAATGGAACTAGTTGAGTTTTACAATTCCAAAAAAGGTTAAGAATACTTACTATATCTGCTTCTTACTTCACCAACCATATTCTCCCATTCAAGCTTACTTGCTCGATAATCATACAGCTTTGCCAATAAAATCTTTGCAAGCATGACATATTCGTATA
>JAHEXS010000030.1 GCA_023252015.1 Candidatus Nitrosotenuis sp.
AAATCCACCGTTTCACTAAACCTTGCACTTGCACTTGCACAGTCTGGCGCAAAAGTTGGCCTGCTTGATGCCGACATCTACGGTCCTAGCATACCGCTAATGCTTGGAATGCAAAAGGCATTCATGGAAGTTGAAAACAACAAGCTCCAGCCTGCAATATCTCATGGAATCCAGGTGGTCTCATTTGGGTTCTTTGCAGAGCAAGAACATCAGGCCGCCATTTATAGAGGACCAATTATTTCTGGAATACTAAAACAATTTCTTGTTGACACAAACTGGTCAAATCTTGATTATCTGATTGTGGACCTGCCTCCAGGGACTGGAGACATCCCGCTTACCCTTGCACAGACAATACCAATTACTGGAATACTTGTTGTGACAACACCTCAGGAAGTTGCAAGCAATGTTGCAGTAAAGGCAATTGGAATGTTTACCAAGCTGAATGTTCCGCTGATTGGAGTAGTTGAAAACATGAGCTATTTTCTGTGTCCTGATTGCAAAAACAAGCATTACATCTTTGGTGAAGGGGGAGCTAGAAAAATCAGCGAAAAATACAGCATTCCGTTTATTGGCGAAATTCCGCTAAACTCTGGAATCATGACTGGCTCTGATACTGGAAAGCCGGTGATAATCACATACCCCACATCGCCATCAGCTGACGCAATTAGGGGCGCAGCAAAAAACGTGGCAGCGCAATGTAGCATTCTTGCAGCAAAACTGAGAGAGGAAATGCAGAGCGACGCAGCAGCATAAACGCTGAAGCATTGAAACTACCAGAAAATCTCCGAGATCGTCTAAAAACACCACTTGGCATTCTATTGAGGGACACAACAAAAGAAAACATTCTGCGTCATATTGCCGATGATTCGTTTATCATAACAGTTGGCGATGCAACAACAGAAAAAATGATCAAATTCAATCTGACTCCGTCACTCTCAATTGTTGACGGCCTTGAAAAAAGGAAAAAAAGAGCCATTCCACAAGGTACTGCAACAAAACTATTTTGTGACAATCCTGCAGGGGAAATTACTCCACAAAGCATCAGTACCATAAAGGACGCCTTGAAATCAAAACCACCAGTCCAGATAATTGTAAATGGTGAAGAGGATCTTCTGGTAATTCCTGTCTGTATACATGCTCCACAAAATGCAGTTCTGATGTATGGTCAGCCAAACGAAGGACTAGTTATAGTCAAGATAACACAAGAAATTAGAAATAAAACGCAAGAACTACTTAATCTAATGGATTAGGGGGTATGATGAGACGGTGGCTGTATGATCCATGATTACACACTAAATTCTGACCCCATTTTATTTGATCGAAACGTTAGATTAATCGAACTTTAAGAAAAGAACAATGAGCAAGAACTTTTGGCACGACATTGAGACTGGCATTGACATTCCAGAAATAATCAACGTTGTAGTTGAAATCCCAAAGGGATCGCAAAACAAGTACGAGTATGACAAAAAGCACAACATGATAAAATTGGACCGAGTTTTGTTCTCACCATTTCACTATCCTGGGGACTATGGAATTATCCCGCAAACACTGTCTGATGACGGGGACCCGCTAGATGCACTGGTGTTGGTTACAAATCCTACCTATCCTGGAATTCTAATCGAGTGCAGACCGCTTGGATTGCTCAGACTGACCGATGAAGGGAAAGCAGATGATAAGATAGTTTGTGTTTCAATAAACGACCCAAGATACCTGAACACAAAGGACATTACAGACATTGAAAGCCACAATCTAAAGGAAATGGCCCACTTTTTCCAAGTGTACAAGGACCTCGAAGGAAAAAAAGTCGAGGTTCTGGGCTGGGAGTCTGCAGAAACTGCAAAAACAGTCATTATGGATGCCGTGAAAAACTACAAAAAAATATTGAAAAAATATTAGATCAAATAAACAAACTTTGGTGCAACAATTGACACCGTATGATATAGAATGATTTTAAGGAAAATCATACAATGAGATTGGATCCTGACCTGAGGCTGAGCATTCTGGAAAAGGTAGGGATCTATTCTGGAAGACTTGCCATTTCTGAGCCGAAAGTACTCCTGACCACAAAGGAGGTACTTGAGATGCCAAAGGAAATTACATCTGGGAGGCGAACTACTGCATACAAGTATTATGGGGTCTCGTACCTTTTGCACAATCTGGTTTTCATCAATGTGAAAAAAATCCCAGACGAAAAGGCACTAGACCACACCATATCGCATGAGCTCGTGCACCTGAGGTTTCCATATCTGAGTCATGGAAGGCGATTTAACAAATTGGTCCGCCAAGTTCTACGGGGCAAAACATTTGGTCCATATCAAAAAAGAAAACAGCCCACTTTTTGTCAATAGTTTATATTTCCTAAAAATCGGCAGGCAGTTATCAAAATGGTGCTGCAAGAAATTCTTATCCCAGTGGGTGCAGCGATTGCTTCTTTTGCCGTTGCAGCTGGTTATGCCGTATGGGTTGGCAGACAAAAAACCGGAACAAAAGAAATGATGGACATCTCCGACGCAGTAAAGGTCGGGGCATCTGCTTTCATCAAACGGGAAATGAAAATCATCATACCAATAGCAATTGGTCTTTCAGTGGTAATTGGTTATTTTATTGGTCTATCAAACGGTATTGCGTTTGCAGTAGGTGCTGCACTCTCTGCAATTGCAGGCCTGGTATCTCTAAAAATTACAGTAAAGGCAGCAGTTAGGGCTGCAAATGCAACTCATAGTGGAATTGGCAAGACGTTTGCACTTGCATTTCGAGGAGGCGCAACAGTTGGACTTGCAGTACCTGCAATGGCGTTGCTTGCACTATCATTACTGTATCTGGTATTTCCAGACCCAATCACAATTGCAGGTGTGGTAATTGGCGCAAGTCTGATTGCACTGTTCATAAGAATCGGCGGTGGAATTTTCACAAAGGCTGCAGACATGGGTGCAGACTTGGTTGGAAAAGTAGAGGCAAACATTCCCGAGGATGACCCAAGAAACCCAGCTACAATAGCAGACAATGTGGGTGATAACGTAGGAGATGCAGCCGGCATGGGCTCTGATGTCTACGAGTCATACGTTGTTACTGTTCTCGCATCACTTTTGATTGCAGCATTGATTGGCGCTCCAAAGATTTTCCTTTATCCAATTTTAGTTGGCGCATCAGGAATAATTGCATCAATAATTGGAACTGCGACAATTGGCTCAAAAGATGTTGCAGATGTTATGAAGCCGCTCAACAAATCATTTTACATTTCAGCGGCAATCGCAATCGCACTGAACTTTACACTCATATCGCTATTTCTTGGACAAAACAAGGTAACATACGCATTGTTTGGAAGCACCGTCATCGGTGTAATACTCGTTCCAATAATTCAAAGAATTACCGACTACTATACCAATTATAGATACAAGCCAGTAATCGAAATTGCAGACTCTGCAAAATGGGGCTATGCATCTCTTACGCTGACGGGAATAGTCAAAGGAATGCAATCAACCGGACCGTTCATGCTTGCACTAGTTACAGCAATAATAATTTCATATGCAATTGCGTCATCTGCAGCACCTGATCCTTCACAGGCATTGCTCTATGGAATCTTTGGAACATCACTAACAGCAATGGCAATGCTAAGCCTTGCAGGAATTGTTCTGAGTATCGATGCATTTGGACCAATTGCGGACAATGCGGGCGGCATAGTGGAGATGACTGGCATGGGCGAAGAAAACCGCAAGGTAACTGATCAAATTTACGCAGTTGGAAACACAACAAAAGCAGTAACAAAGGGATTTGCAATTGCGAGTGCCGGACTTGCAGCACTGGCAATGATTCAGGCATTCCAGTACGAGGCTGCAAAAATTTTCACACACAAGGTACTAGATTACAGTCTTTCAAATCCTGCAATGGTAATAGGCCTACTTGTCGGAGGATTAATTCCATTTTTCATAACAAGTCAGCTTATTGGAGGTGTATCTCGCGCGGCATCAAAAATGGTAGACGAGGTAAGGCGCCAGTTCAAGGCAGACCCGGGCATTCTGACCGGAAAATCAAAACCCAACTATGCGCAATGTGTAGACATTGCAACCGTTGCCTCATTAAGAGAGCTTTGGAAATCTGCATCAATTGCAATAGCGTCACCAATAATTCTTGGCATACTGCTTGGCCCACCTGCGGTAGCTGGACTTTTAATGGGAGCAGTAGTGACTGGAATCTTTTTGGCGTATCACCTTGCAAACACAGGAGGCGCATGGGATAATGCAAAGAAGCTCATTGAGATGCAGAAACGAAAAGGAAGCGAAGAGCACAAAGTCGCAGTTGTTGGAGATATCATCGGTGACCCATACAAAGACACAGCAGGGCCTGCACTGAACACCGTAATCAAACTCCTAAACACCGTATCAATAGTGTTTGTTGGGGCCTTTGTAGCAATTCTGGTTCTCTAACAAGTTTTAATCTAAAACTCAAGCATAGAAACCGTATTCGAATTGATCAAATGTGTCGGGCTTGCTGACCTTTCCTTGGTGCTCTTGAATGTATTTGTCAAGTTTTTGCAATTGTATGGAAATTGCCGAGTCGCTTGCTCTTGCCCCATAAATTTCAGCGTGAACCCTTTGCAGATGTTCTCGATTCAATCTGACTTTCATCATGGGGTATGATGGAACCCAATTAATGTAAAAGTGATCAAAAATCGTTTGTTTGATTTAATCAAAAAGGCATTTTTTTCAAAACAAAAGATTAGGCTTTAAAATCAAAACCTATTCTAAAACGCGCGTCATATCAAGTTCATCAATCTGGGCCTCGATTGTCTTTCTTAGGGTACTCTTGTGCTCATCGCAGAACCAAAAGTAACCGTCAATTGTTTCAAAACAGCCGCAAATCCACTGCGTCTTTTTGTCCCCCTCTACTGTGTGCTTGTTGTATGTTGGCTCTTTTGTCAACGCTCTGATATGAAAACAAATCAATTAAAATCTATTTCGAGGTTTTGCGTAAAATCTGAAATTCCAATGTGCGTAAATATTTCAAAAATAATGAAAAGTAAAAAAAAGCTTATGGACAGCCTTCCATCTTTTGGATGAAGAATCCATTACTTTTGATTGCATCCTCTACTGGCTTTGGAGCGCCTTGCGAGTGGCAAAATTGACACTCTTCAGTTGTAACTTTTGCGCCTTTTTCGCCAACAGTTTCCAACCATTGCTTGGCATATTCGATTGCCTTGCCGTGGTCTTTGACATCTGTTATGACATCAAAATGCATCGTGTGGCCGTCTTTGGCCTCTACATATGTGTCGTACACGTGTATCTCTATCATGTATTTTTTTTACAAAAAGGGATATTTAATTCAAGAACGGCTTGAACCCTTAGTTTTTTCACCCATGATTCCAGACAAATATAATTTATCAACACTTCTAAATCCTATGCTAATGTATTATTCCAAATACGTATTTCATAAGAAATCTTATCTAATATGCATCCGTAGAAGAATATCTGGTAAAAATCACGGCAGTCTTTGTATTAACAGTATTGCTGTTAGGCATAGTTGGATCTCTGCCGGCAGGTAACTCTGTACCGTACATTGGCGCGCCGTCTCGCGTAGTAAATACGGTTGATATCACATTCGATACAAATTTGCCGAAAAGTGGCACTCCGTATGCTGGCCAAGACCGCCCATCATCTGGTGAAATAACATCGCCTATTTTGACAGTGGATGGAATCGAGGTAGGATATCTTACTGTACAAAACTCAAAGGGAACATTTCAAGGACCAATTGCATTCAGTTGGGAAGTCGGCTCCACACACACGTATTCATGGGAACAGTCTGCACTGTTTGATACTGGCAAGCGATATGTCTTCAACTCTGTATCGGGGATATCTAGTGGACAGTCGGGAACTATTACCGTTGTCTCAGAAGGCACAATCACTGCGAACTATAAAGACGAAGTTTTACTGTCTGTTGTTATTCGTGACAGTTCCGGAAACGAATGTTCATGCGGAAATGTATCGCCTCAATCTGGATGGTATGCGGTTGATTCCATAGCTCAGATACAAGCCTCACCGTTTACAGGATACACGTTTCAAAAATCCGCAATTACATCAACATATGTTGGAGTTCAAAGTCAGCAGCCTATTACTGATGTCTCAACACAAAATCCAACGGCAATAACATTTGATACTGCAAAAACCGTTACTGTGTATTTCCAGCAGTCTCAAATAACACCTACTCAACCTACACCAACCACCACACCTACACCAACCCCATCTGCACAAAAACAAGCCACTCAAACTACAAAATATCTTTTGTATGAAAATAAACAGTACAGTTTTTCTATAAAGTATCCATCTGATTGGAAAAAAACTGTTCTGTTGCAAGATGACACTGTTTTTCCCGGCCTGCTAAATATGATAAGTCTTGGTAGTCCTGCTGGAGATGCTGGTGCTACTGTGGGATTCATGCAGGATGATACCAGCAAAGGGATTTCTCAAAAAGTTTTGAATTCGTTCAAAAATGAATTTAAAAGTAAATTTGAAAGCGGATTCTGTTCATCTGCATCTGCTGGAGTCACTTGCTCTGTGGATGTCTTGGAAGATCAAGTCACCTCTAAAAAGGGTTATGACGTGCACGTGATGGCGCTTTTAGCCAAGATGTCGTCCACTCAAACGTCGTTCACATTACCTGCTATGTTGGTAGGGATTATTCCTAATGGCAACGATGCTTGGATTGTGATGCTTAGCAATCTTTCCGTTACTGATACGGAACAGGTTTCTAAAGTTTTGGATGCGATAGCAGAATCATTTACAATTCTTGACTATTCTGGAGGAAAGTCGTCCACGTCGAAATCTCCGGCATCAACATTTACCAAATCAAGTGCAGGAGAGTTACAGATAAACTCAGGAGAGTTTGCTGTTTCAAAGTATTCGCCAGCCGAGGTACTTGTATCTGGCAAAGTCGCTAATTACCAAAAGGGAACAATGCTTACATTGAAAATCATAAAACCAGACAAACGCATCGAAGAACAGAATATTATGGTAACAAAGGACGGGGTCTTTAGAACTCCTATAAAACTTGACAACAATTGGCGTTCTGGGGATTATGCTATATCTGCCACATACGGAACGCAGGATCTCGGGTCTGTTTCATTTCAAGTAAACGTGGGCAACACAAAGCCAAGTGTGACTCAGACTACGCCATTACAACAAAAACAACCTCCAGTAGAAGACGTAAAACCAAGCGCAACTAAGGTCGTAACACAAAAACAATTTCATCTAGGTATCAAGGCGGGTCAGAAAGATGATCTAGTATACCTCGTAATCAAAAACCCAAAAGGTTCCTCAGATGATATCTATGGCATTAAATTAACAGCGGTAAACGGAAAGATAACAAATTTTATCAAAATAACAGACTGGATACAAAAGCGCCTTGGCCCTGACTCTGTCATATATCAAACAGTATCTTCACCATTGCACTCATCAGATATGATTCAAGTTAAATTAAAAGTTGACAGCAAAAACACTGAAATCCAGTGGGAGGTATTCACAAAAGATCAAAAGAGCTTGGGTAAGGGGAGTGAAACAACATGACTGGAGTAATTCTGCTAGCATTACTTTCATTCATAATAATTGCTTCTGGGCTTTCTGGTTATTTCCAAAATGTTTCTGCATTAACTCCAGTTGCAGATCTTTCAGGTGAATGGTCAGGCACTGGTCAATTCACATCCAATCTTTATGGGTTATCATGTGCAGACACAGTTGCAATTAGTGTTGGAATTAAGCAAGACGACGATAATGTTTCAGGAACTTATTCATTTGTAGGTACAAGTGCAAGGGATCTGAACCCAGATCCTGAATCTGGAAATCGTTGTGCTCTTTGGGAAGCATCTGGAGGAACATTTTATGGAACACTATCTGGCTCTAGAATCTCTGTAACATTAAGTGATGATGGATTAACATATTCTGGAACTTATACTAGTAGACTCATTAAATTATCTGTAGCGACTGATGAATTGAGTGGTACAATACAACTAACAGCTACAAGTCTATCATCTCCAGCATTTGAGCCAAAAGAAAAGACACCACAACCTCCACCTGAAGAAAAGACACCACAACCTCCACCTGAAGAAAAGACACCACAACCTCCACCTGAAGAAAAGACACCACAACCTCCACCTGAAGATCAAGGTACGCCAAATCAGGGAAATGAACCAACTCCTCAAAATAATGAACCTCAACAAGAGTCACAATTTCCACAAGAGGAAGAAAAACAATTAGATGATATACTTGACCAAATGGAAAATGAACCAGAACAAAATAATTGGGTAGAGGTCATAAACCCTGAAATTACTAAAGAAACTCCTGAAATCATCATCCCTGCTAGAATCCCAGATAATTTTTTCAGAAGTAACGGCTGTGGTTCTCAAGGAAAAGGGGGAATAGATGTGCCAGATTTTGATTTTGCAGAATCCTGTAACCAGCATGATGTTTGTTATGGACGAGGAGGTAATGCAGAAGACAGGAAATTATGTGATGAAGAATTTTACGAATCAATAAAATCAAATAGTGTTCTTGGCAAGTTTGGGGCTACCATATATTATTGGGGTGTGAGACTTGGAGGAGTTTCTTCGTTTAACTGTGTGAGTACTTCATGTCGATGAAATTAATAATAATTTCGTTACTTATAGTCTGTGTATTAACAGTCAATTATTATCATAAAAATAATTTCAATTCCAATGATGATGTTTCATTTAATTCAATTATCATCCGTGCACATGGTGAAGAAAGTTCATCTGATGCATCCACTGAATACATTGTTTATAAAAATGATAAATATGGATTTAGCCTAGAATATCCTTCCTACTGGACTTATCGTGAAGGCAAATTAGATAAAATAGATAAATTAGATAAAATGGAATTAGTGAATTTTGTTTCTAATCCTAATACACACATTTCAATCTCACAATCAGTTAACAACAATGAATTCAGGAATATATCTGATCAACAATATCTAGATAAAATGATTAACGAACATGAGGAGGAATGCAACAAATCTACTTCTTTAGATGATCATGGAGTTACATGTTCTAATTTCAAACCTCTATTATCTATTGTTGATCCAAATGGAAAATACGTTTCCTATGTGATTAGCTATACTTACACTGATGAGTCTGATGATGGAACAGTTACTGATAAATCAAAACTTGTAATACAAATTCCTGATCATGATAACACTTGGAATATTGCAGTGTTTAGTACAATTGGTGATTTACCAAATCATCTAGAAGAGATAGCATCAACTCTTAATTCATTTACAATTTTAACTGAATCCAAAGATGTTAAACCCATTGCATCTGAAAATACCAAAAAGGGTGGAGGCTGTCTTATTACTACGGCAGCATTTGGTTCTGAGCTTGCGCCACAAGTCCAGATGTTAAGAGAACTACGAGATAACACCCTTCTTAAGACATCTTCAGGCTCTGCTTTTATGACTGAGTTTAATCAATTCTATTATTCTTTTAGTCCTACAGTAGCAGACTGGGAAAAACAAAACCCCGTATTTAGAGAGATAGTAAAAGCTACAATCACGCCGCTGATTACTACACTTTCTATTCTGAATTATGTTGACGTAGATTCTGAAGATGAAATGCTGGGTTATGGAATTGGAATTATATTATTGAATATTGGAATGTATTTTGTAGCTCCAGCTTTTATAATTCTTAGAATAAAACGATACAAAAAATAATTTTATTTCCAAAGTGAGTTCAAAATAAGATCATGATGGACCCTAGTCACACTAGACTAGTGCTAATTATGAAATTTTATGCAATTCTAATCTGATATTAGTTCAGTATTGTTGATAATCCCTTCTGACATGGATTTTTTAATGCAAAAATTCCACACAAATACAATTTATCAGCAAACCTGTCATTCGGTAGCTAATCGTACCAATTCAGAAATTTGCTTACCTTTTTCTTGAGAAAGCGCTGATATCCCGCCAGTCAAACTTTCAGTTACAATGCCTTTGCCCGCAAGTACTCGAACAGCCATCAACGAAGTATTTCCAGCCATGCAAACAAGCAACGACTTGCCATGAGACCCGCCCAGATCTTGATTCAACTCTTCAGGAATTTGCTGTGTTGCTAATAGTCGTTCCACATCTCTTGCCTTTTGCACAGAGATCTTGTTTTTATCAACGCCGAGAGATTTTGCAATTAGCTCTATTCCTTCCTCGCGTGGAGTATACTGGGTATGAATCCAGATTACTCTATCATAGTCGCCTATGTTTGATACAGCTTCCTGCAGGGAAACCTGAGTGCGGTTCTGCTTCTTTCCAATCGCTTCCAGATTCTTTTTGTACTTTTGTATTCCGTCAGCAACTATTACGACAAACTTTCCTCCAAAACCGCCAAAGTTTGCCATCTGCATAACTGCGTATAGTGCAAGGGCGCTGCTTTCGCCCATGTCATGACCCTTGTCTACAAAAAACTTTAGCAGACGTTTTGCCTGCTCAAAATCTACTTCATGTTGTCCAGCATATCGCTCCGGCTCGTAAAACTTCAAGCCAGCCGCCTTGTCTTTT
>JAHEXS010000133.1 GCA_023252015.1 Candidatus Nitrosotenuis sp.
AAACGGTGCGTTTTGTAATAATTCATGGCAGACAAGATAAAGTGCTCACACATCCTGGTCGAAAAGCAAGGCCAGGCACTTGCAATTTTGGATAGACTGAAGAAAGATGAAAAATTTGCAGACATTGCAAAGGAATTATCGCTTGACTCAGGAAGCGGTAAAAGGGGCGGAGAGCTTGGATACTTTGGCCGAGGGAAAATGGTAAAACCGTTTGAGGTAGCTGCATTCAAGCTTGCAGTGGGTGAAATTTCAGAGCCAGTTAAAACGGAGTACGGGTATCACATAATCAAAAGGTATTCCTAATATCAGAAATACGCGTCTAGTGCAGATTTTGGCACATTGTTTTGTTTTTGCAAATCCTTTGCAAGTTTGTCTCCCATTCCTTGTGCCGCCTTGATTTTTCGCTGTCCAACCCAGTAATACGCTTCATCGATGGTATCCTTTGCAATCAATACAAACAGTTTTCCAACAGACTTGCGTCCGGTTCTTCCCTTTCTCTGCACAAATCTAATTGAGCTTGGCACGTTATCGAAAAATATCACATTATTTACTTCGGATATATCAAGGCCTTCTTCGCCGACGCGCGTCGCAATCAGTACCTGGTATGTTCCCTCTCGGAATTTTTGCACAGTTTCAATTTGCTCTTTTTGTTTTAGTCCAGTATCGCCTGCCTTTCCGATAAGAAATCCAGCAGATATTCCCATTTCCACTAGCTTTTGATGTATGATATCGACAGAATCTCGATAGCTTGTAAACACTATTGCCTTTCCCTGAATTATTTTTATTATTTCTGCAAGCTTTACTATTTTGCTGTGCTCTATTCCTTTTTCCTGAGCAGTCTTTGCATACGCAAGTGCCCTCAAAAAGTTCGAGTCATTTTCAAAAAGATCTTTTATTCCAGCTCCTTTTTTCTCCTTTGTTCTATCACAGAACCTAAGAAATGATGTCACCCCATGGGACTCTAAAATGTTTAGCGCATAATGCAGTCGAATTGCAGTGAAGAGTGGCTTTGCGGCCCGTCTGTTTTGTCGCAAAACAAAATCGCGTGATCGTAAAAGTTGTGACAACGACACGTTTCCGGATAGTCTCAGACCGCATCGCTGCAATTCGTTATGTTGTACTGCAAGCGCCTTTCTTAGATAAAATTGGATTTCTTTCATTTCATGCGGGAGTTCAACCTTAATCCATTCGGTGTCGGTTTTCTGGATGTATGGAGTCACGTCGGGACTGAATTCATTTCTTTCAGCAACGCTTGCTACCCTAAGGGTGGTTATGATTTCAGTTGCCTTTTCCTTTTCGCTTGGGAGAGTAGCAGTCATTCCCATAATTCTTGCACCTGAACTTGCAAATCGATGTGCAATTGAGGAATATGCGTAATCGCCCACAGTCCTGTGCGCCTCGTCAAATATTACCAAAACAAACTGGTCTGTTGAAACTATTCCTCTATCGAGATCATTTTTTGTTATTTCAGGCGTTGCGCATATTATGCTGTTTGCCCAAAGCTTTTTCCTTTTTGTAACCGTGTCTTCTCCAGTGAGCAGTGCAATGTCTTCTAAGGTAAGATTATTTTTTAAAAACTCGTAGTGTTGGTTTGCCAAGACTCGGGTTGGCGCCATGAATAAAATTCCACCAGTTCCTTTGGATAGGTATTCTGCTATAACTTGCAATGCAACAGTAGTCTTGCCGAGACCTGTTGGCAAAACAACAAGGCAGTTTTCTGATGCTGCCTGATGTGCAAGTGTTATTTGGTATTCGCGTGCTTCAACAGTGTTTGGCTTGATGAATCGATGTTGAATGTAATTTGACAATTGCTATTTTAGTAAGATGGGATTTGTTCATTTTATACTTTCGAGTAGCGATTTGTAGCTTGTTACTTAATTCTGGATCAAGTGATGTGATATTAGATCCCATTACACAGATCCACCTAAATATCAAATAATTACTGGTCCCAATATGGGCAAAAACTTTGAGCGACCTAGCTGGGACGAATATTTTATGTTACAAGCAGAGCTTGCCAAGCTACGCTCAAACTGCATGACTCGCCAAGTAGGCGCAGTCATAGTACGAAACAACAGGCAAATTGCAACTGGATACAACGGAACGCCGCCAGGTGTGAAAAACTGCTTTGAAGGAGGATGCAAAAGATGCACGCTTAGAATGGAGGGAAAAATAGAATCTGGCGCATCGCTAGACAGATGCCTATGCAACCACGCAGAGGCAAACGCAATCATGCATTGCGCAATATTGGGAATCGAGGCAGGCTCAAATGGCGCCATACTGTACACAACATTTGTTCCGTGCCTAGAATGCACCAAAATGGCAATAACAATTGGAATTAAAAAAATAATCTGCCTTGATACTTATCCTGAAACAGATTATGACCTGATCAAAGAGGCTGGAATTGAAGTCGTAACGCTAGACAAAAACGCGATAAAACGTTGGGCTGGCGTACTTTTGGACAAGTAGTGTAAAGATGTCATCTCAAGAATCTCAAGTAACATCATTTCCGCCATCACTCCTTGTTTCTGCAACATATGACAGTCAAAAAAAAGCAGCTGTCCTAAAATTTTACAATCCAGAATCCCAAAAAATAATTTTGTGGGCAGATGAAATAGGACACAAGCCGTACTGTTATTCAAAACTAAACCCTGAGGAACTGGGATTTATTTCATCAAGAAAGGACGTACTAAAAATTGATCAGATAAAACGCAAGGACTTGTTGCGAGACCAAGAAGTTCTGGTTTCAAAGATAATAGTGGATGATCCCCTTGCAATTGGAGGAACGCAGACAGACAAGAGCATCAGAAATATCATAGAGACGTGGGAGTCGGACATCAAGTATTATGAAAATTATCTGTATGACAGAGAATTGATTGTTGGAAAATTTTACAAAACCGAAGAAGGAAAAATAGTTCCGCATAATTTTGAGCTCGCAGACGATGTGAATTTGGCACTAAAGAGTTTGCTGCTTGATGCAAGCACCACAAAGGGAATAGTAAATTCTAAAGAATTCCAAGAATATGTAACACAGTGGGCTGAGCTTCTGAATCAGCCAGTACCAAAAATAAAACGAGTCAGCTTTGATATTGAGGTAGAGTCAGAAATTGGAAGAATTCCAGACGCAAAGATTGCAGAAAAAAAAGTAACAGCGGTGGGGTTTGAAGATTCTGATGGGCTAAAACAGGTATTTGTGTTGAGGAAAAACGGCTCAATTGATGGAAAAAGCCAGATTCCAAGCGACGTAAAGGTCGTTTTTTACGCAGAAAACGAGGAAAAAAAGATGATAGAGGACTCGTTTCGGTTTATCGAGAGTTATCCATTTGTGATAACATTCAACGGTGATGATTTTGATATGCCGTATCTGTATAATCGGGCAGAAAGACTTGGAATAAAAAATTCTGAAAACCCATTTTACATGATGCGTGACTCTGCCACGCTAAAGCAGGGTGTGCATATCGATTTGTATCGTACCATGTCAAACAGATCATTTCAGATTTATGCATTTAGTCACAAGTATACTGATTTTTCATTGAACAGCATCTCACTTGCACTGCTTGGCGAATCAAAAATTGACTATGGTGTGGAACTAGACAAGCTGGAAAATTACCAGCTTGCGCAT
>JAHEXS010000002.1 GCA_023252015.1 Candidatus Nitrosotenuis sp.
TAGCATTTTTGCCAGGTCTTTGCCTGAAAGGTTGCTTGTTATTATACTGGAATAAAATGAATTAATTTTTTCTCGCGGATCTATTCTTAATGAATACAAGACAATCCGTGCTTCTTCTTTTGATTTTGCCTTAAAGAATGCATTTACTGCAGGCTCGACATCTAGCGTTTCAAACGACCTATCGGTTGGGGCATCAAACCCAGTTACCTGTGCTTGTGTCATATTGAGCATCGATCGAATGTCCCCGCGGGATTCTGTAATTACTTTGATCAGAGATCCCGGGCTGAGTTTTTCCCCCTCGTCTCTTAGAACTTTTTCAAGATACAGTCTTAGCAATCTTGGAGGCACCGGCTTTAGGTAGATTGTTTTTGTTGTCTTTTTGATTGCCTTCATCTTGTCTGATTGATCAAAGTTTGCTGCCAAAATTATTGGAATTGTAGGTTCCTTGAGAATCTTTAGGAGCGCTTCGACTCCACCAAAATCAGAGCGGCCATGAATTCCATCTACCTCGTCTATGAAGATCAGTGATTTGCCAAGCAGTGTTGTATTTCCTAAAAGTGGGGTTAGAATCTCATCAATGTTTGTCTTGTTTCTAACATCGCTTGCATTAAGTCCTATAATGTCATAGCCAAATTCCTTTGCAGTTATTCCTGCAAGTGTAGTTTTGCCAATCCCAGGTGGCCCAACCAAGAGAATCGGCTTTGCCCCTTTTTTCCACTTGACGAGCCAATCGACAAACGAGTTTCTAGCTTCTTCGTTTCCAACCATGTCAGAAATCTTTTGGGGCCTATGTTTTTCAGACCACATCATTTTTTGATCACTTGGGTATATTGGCAGAAAATTCTGACCAGAGATTCACCTTGCTTAGTTGGTTATACCAGTACTGGTTGTAATGCTCTACTGTCAAAAACAGAAATTCCAAAAATTCCGTATGCGCAAATTCTTTTGGTAAAAGTTCGAGTGCCAGTCTTGCATCGCTAAGGTATAGTTCGCTTTTTTTCATTGTGAAATCAAATCCCTTTTTGACATCAGTTGTCAGAAAGGAGTAGTAGAGAGGCCATGACGGGACCTTTACAAACTTGTTTTTTATCGAGTCTTCGATTTCGTTTCCACATCCCACTGATTCGGCGGCTCGGGCCATGCCGAGATAAAAGATTTCACCTAGGGGATTTTTGCCAAGCGCCATGTTGCGGCCAGCAGTTCCCATTACTGCGCGGTACTTTTTGTAACACTCATTCATTTTCTCTTCCGTGATTTTTCTTGGGTTTGTCTTTAGTTTGGTATCGATGTACTGGCCGACTCGCGCATCCTTGAACCCTTCTTCAAATTCCTCCAGAACTTGTGCGCCACCTTTTGCTATTTTTGCACGGGCAAGCCTTAGAATATACGGGTTCATCAGCTTGTAATCATCAAGGTATTCAAGATCCTCGTCTTTGTCTACTATTCTGTCCATTGGCTCACTAAGATCAATTGCTATTATGTGGCCATCAACCAAATCCTGCCGCATTTGCAGATCATTGGTTCCAGAGTAAGCGGCAGACGCGTCATAAAGCGCATTAAACACAGGAAACGTCATCTTTACAAAATTAGAATTCAGTATTCGCAGTACTCTGTCTTTTAGCGTGTCACGGTTTTCAAGTTTTGACTTTATTAGATTGATTTCAGACTCTTGCAGGATGATTTCCGCAGAGCCAACCTCTAGTGCAAATTCTTTTTGTGTGGAGTTTGGAAATTGGTCTGATTTTATCTCTCGGAGTAGGTCATCTGTGAATCTGTCTGCGAAGTTTGGAAATTCTTTTTCTGCTTCGTCCTTGTACTGATTGAATAATCGATAACCTTTTGATTTGAAAAGAGCTTGCTTTATGATATGTTTTCCAGGTTTTGTCGACATTAATGCTTCTTTACTGACAACAGACTGGTCCTTGCCACTCACATAAGCACACCCCTTTTCTTATTATTTATGCTTTCAAAAATTCTTGACTTAAATTACGAAAAACTCTAGATGCAATGTGCAACCAATCCAAGTTCTCAGAGAAGCTTCAAGATTAGTATATCAAAACGTAAAGAATTTGGCAGGAACAAAAGATGCTGGAAAAGACCACGGGATCGGTGCGGGCGGAGACATATCAAGAAAGATAGACATTGTAGCAGAAAAAACTGTTCTCGATTATCTAAAAAAAATAAAATTCGATTGTGTTGTTCTTGGCGAAGAATGCGGTAGAGTAGAGCTGTCAAAAAAACCAAAGGGGTTTGTGATAATGGATGCAATAGACGGCTCTGCAAATGCAGTTAGAGGGCTTCCCTTCTTTTGCTGCTCGCTTGCGTTTGCTACAGAAAACAGGCTCAGCGCAATTACTGCAGGAGTTGTAACTGACTTGTCGTCAGGCGATATGTATTGGGCAACAAAAGGAAAAGGCGCCTACTGTAACAAAAAGAAGATCCAGGTCCACAAGGAAAAACCGGTGTACAAAATAGTCGGAGTTAACGTGTCCGGCGCAAAGTCACAACTAGTAAAAAGAATTCAGCCGCTTTTTGAAAATTCAAATCACACAAGGCACCTTGGCGCAAACGCACTTGAACTTGCACTTTTTGCACGAGGTTTGATTGACGTCTACATAGATTTGAGAGAAAAGATTCGCGTAACAGACATGGCTGCAGGATATCTTATCGCAAAAGAAGCGGGAGGAATAATTCTGGATCAAAAAATGAAGCCCTTAGACTCGGATCTTGCTTATGAGACCAGGCTTTCGTTTATAGCTGCGGCAAGTAATGAAATTCTAAAAGAAATTTCAAAACAACTGAAACTATGATGTATTTTAATGATTTGTGAAATATTTTGAAAAGTTAATTATTGTGTGATTAGCAAATCTTGCCAATGAACAAGCCGTTATTTGCTATTCTTATTGGGATATCTTTGATGACTTCTGTGGCTCCTCAAAATTCGTTTGGAGAAAACGCGGGATGCAGAAGAGATTGTGAAGCGCCTACTTTTGGTCAACTGAACGACGGTAAAAAAATGATTCAAAATGGACTGATAATCAACGACAAGTCCTTTGATGTAACGGAATATGATCAGGCAATTCCAACCATGACGTTTGCAGCAGGCCAACCGCTAAGAGTGAAAATGACAGTATACGAAAACAGTGGTGTAAGCGCATTACAGCATGTTTCATTTACCATAAGTGATTATAAAGATGAACGACATCAAAACGACAAAGCATCAATTTCATTTGATCAAGATTTTACTGGAGAGCAAAAAGTAAACGTCGTTGATTTTGATAAAATTTTTGACAGTGTCAAAGCTAACGCAACCTCGATTGACGCATTTACTACATTGGTTGTCTTTACCTTCAAGTTCCAAAAGTCAATAGACACATCTTCAATTATAATTGATACATGGGACAATGCCAAAAATTCAAGAAAAAATATCTTTGTGGATGCGATAAAAGTTGATGACAAGAGCCTAGAGAAGGCCATACATAACGCAATAGAGAGAAAAATAGCGGAAAAGAAAATGACTATGAAAGATCAAAAGGACGGCAAGGTAGAAAAAGAAAAATCAGCGGAAAGTTCAAAGGACAAATCTAAAAAATCTGCCAAAAAGCCCCAAATAGCAAAAGGCAAAAAGAAAATTCAGTTGCCGCGACAATACGAGTACTAACAGAAAATTCATGATAGACTGATTGATGTGTTGGCATGTTTGCTAGTTTTTGTTTCAGTCAGACATAACGTGTTTTGGGTTTAAAGAAAATAATAAGCGCCCTCGGCGGGATTTGAACACGCGTCTCAGCCGTGACAGGGCCGAATTCTAGACCGGGCTATACTACAAGGGCTTGAGTCTTTATGTAAAAATTCCTTTTTTAAAGTTTACATCTGATGTTAGACTACTAAAAGACTAAATTATACACGATTGGCAAAACTACGAAGGGTTCGTAGCTCAGCCAGGTAGAGTACCGGACTTTTAATCCGGCTGTCCGGGGTCCGAATCCCCGCGAACCCGCCTTTTTGATCAAATTCAAATAGTGTTGGATTTTTTTCTGTATTTTTCTAGTTTTCTAGTTCAAGTATGTGTGGAATTGCTAAAACAACGATTTGGTCATTCATGCCGTTAACTTGACTATTGTCTAGTATGTTTTCAAGGAATTTCTTTTGTGACATTCCTTGTGGTACGCCTAGTAAATGTGCAAAGTCGCCAGCTTCTGATGGCATAAATCCGTTGCATAGTAGTGAGGCTTTGCCTTTTGGTGTTTCGTTGCATTGTACTGAGGCTTTGCCTTTTGGTGTTTCGTTGCATTGTACTGAGGCCTTATCTGCTGGTTTTCCATTGCATGCGATTGAGGAATCGTTACTTGCGTCCACAACGTCTGGAAGGGAGATGATCGATAGGTTTGTTTGTTGCAAGCTTGGTTTTCCTTTCCAATCAAGAATAACTATTGTGGATTTTCCAGATATTAACGGGTTTTTATTTGTCAGCAAAATTGTGTCATCACTGATTTTTGTCTTGTCCCAGCTTGATTTTACAGATTGAAGACTTCCTTTGTTTACCATTATGATAAGGGATTGTATGTCAGATTTTCCAGTGTTTTTTATGGTTAGTTTTGTCTGTGTATCACTCTTTGTAATTTTTACAGTTCCTTTCATGTTGTCATGAAGCATTTGCATACCTTTGTCGTAGGTGGGTTTTTTCTCAACTTTACTTTGAGTCTTGTCGCAAGCATCACCTAGCCCATCAAAATCAGAATCTTTTTGGTTTGGGTTGTAGTTTTTAGGACAGTTATCTTTAGAATCTGGAATCCCATCTTTGTCGGAGTCCGTCTCAGTTTTTGGATACGGTGTTATTGGATTTGGTAGTATCTTTTTTTCTTCTTTCTTACTGTATGGCGTAGCATCACATGCATCACCAATTCCATCCCCGTCACTGTCAGCTTGGTCTGGATTGTAGTCATTTATGCAATTATCCTTGACATCTAGAATTCCATCTTGGTCAGAATCAGACTCTTCATATTTTTGGCCGTTAATGGTTGCACTAGTTATTCCTAAAAGAAGCATTACTGCAATTAACGAAAAAACAAAAGTTTTTTCCAATTGGGATAAAGATCATTTTGTAGTATTTAATTATGATCGTATTTGAGAAATAATTTGGTACAAAACCGAGTGGATTCGTAAAATGGACTATACAGACATGAGTTCCCGCGAACTCGCCTCTACTTAGGTTCATTTCCAGGACTTGAAAATCATTGTCTCCGTTTTTGTCAGCGTGTGCTCGTGACTAGCCACTAGATTAGTGACTTTACTTTTTTTGAGAGAGATTCGAGGGATGATGTTACTTCGTTGCTCCGTTTTGTTGTGCCTGTCTTGTATGAGTTTACCTTTGCTTTTCTGTTAGAGGCCATTCTTTTTTGTTCAGAAATTCCCGAAGATCCCTGAGAGGTTCTGTTCTTCAGCGAGGACTCGGCGTTAATTGACGTGATTATTTTCAGTATCTTCTTAGAATCAATTTCTTTTTCTTTTAGCGATTTGTTGATTTCTGCCAGAGTTAGTTGTGAGAGAGACTTTTTTGACTCATATGCAGTTTGTACTAGATGGCCTACAATCTTGTGAGTCGTCCTAAATGGTAATCCCTCTTTTACTAGCGCCTCTGCCACATCAAGTGCAGTCAGATATCCAGAATTTGCAACCTTTTTCATTTTTTCCTTATTGACCTTTATGGTTGCAAACATTGCGTTTATCACAAGTAGTGCAGATATTGCAATTTTTGATGTGGACCATACTGAGGGTTTGATTTCCTGCAGATCTCTCCCATATCCAGATGCGAGGCCCTTTACGGCAGACAAGACTGCCACCAGGTTTCCAATTACACGTGCTGTCTTTCCACGCGTTAGCTCCAAGATGTCTGGATTTTTTTTCTGCGGCATTACACTTGATGGGGATGAGAACTGATCAGATAGTTCAACAAATGAAAATTCTGAAGTAGACCATATTATCAAGTCCTCAGAGATGCGGCTCAGATTCGTCATCAGAATAGTCACAACCCCCACATATTCTGCCACAACGTCGCGGCTGCTTGTTGCGTCAATAGAATTTTCCACCAGTCCCTTAAAGCCAAGCATTCTTGCAGTGCTGTTTCTGTCGATCGGAATGCTTGTTCCTCCAACTGGCCCTGCTCCAAGTGGTGACTCGTTTATCCTCCCATAAGTCACATAGAGCCTGTCCAAATCACGAAACAGTGCATCCGAATATGCGAGCAAATAGTGCGAAAAAGTGCCAATCTGTGCCTGCTGGAGGTGCGTGTAAAGCGGCATTAGGGTGCTTGTGTGTTTTTCTGAAAGCATGACCAGTGTTTCTATTGTGTCCAGTATACATTTGCACAAAATGTTAATGTCGTCTCGAATCTTCATGCGGAGGTCTAGTGCCACCTGGTCATTGCGGGACCTAGCAGTGTGCATCTTGCCGCCAATTTTTACTCCGGTCTTTTTTATGACGAGCGATTCAATCAACTCGTGAATGTCCTCTGCAGAGGAATTATTTTGAAATTTTTCTTTTTTTAGTTTTTCTAGAGCCTGAAGAATTTTTTTGATTTCTAATTTGGTGATGATTTTATTTTCATAAAGCATTATTGCATGAGCTTGACTTCCAATGATATCATAAAATGCAATTTCAGAATCGTCAGAAATTGAGGAAACAAAGTCAAGTGTTTGCTTGCCAAGGTTTTGGTCTAGTCGTGACCGATACATCAAACTAGGGATTATAATGGTTATATATAGCATAGACGCTTTGTCGCATATGACTCAGGATTTACAAGAGTTAAGAAGAAAAATTTTTGATGAATTATCTGGAATTGTAGATCCGGAGATAAATACATCAATTACAGACCTAGAGCTGGTAGACAATGTCGACATTGAAGATTCTGCAGTAAAGGTCGACCTGCACTTGACAAGTCCGTTTTGTCCCGCAGTATTTGGTTTTAAGATTGCGCAGGATGTCCATGACAATCTTTTGAAACTGGACGGAATTAACGACGTAAAGGTAAACGTCTCAAATCATTTCATGGCAGAACAGATTAACAACCAGGTAAACAACAGTCCAAATCCAAAAAAGACCACACCTTAGATTATTTTTTGAACCCAAGCAGGTAGCCACGGAGCATCTGTATTCCCATTGCAGGATCAACTCCTTTTGGACATACTTGGCTGCAAGAGCCAGCAAAGTGGCATCGCCAAATTCCGTGCGATTCATCAATAATCTTTAGTCTTTCGTTTTTGCCCTTGTCGCGGTTGTCAGCAACATATCGGTATGCCTGTGTAAGTGCCTGTGGTCCCAAAAACGAGGAATCGGTAGCCATCGTAGGACATGCAGAATTGCACAGTCCACATTTTATGCAGTTTGAAAATTGGATGTATTCTTCGACTTGCCCTGGGGTTTGTAGGAACTCCCTTGTATTTGTCGCAACCTCAGATTCCTCATTTATGATAAAGGGCTTCATTTTTTTATGAGTGTCAAACATTCCCTCAAGATCAACAACTAGGTCTCTTACTATTGGATAGTTGTTCATTGGCTCCACAGTAACAACATCAGAGTTTAGTTCTGAAATTTTTGTAAAGCACGCAAGTCCGGGCCTTCCATTAATTTTCATTCCGCAGGAACCGCACGAGGCTTGTCTGCAGGAATATCGCACTGCCACTGAATGATCCAAGTGTTTTTTCACATCCAGAATTGCATCTAAAACAGTAGTCCATCTTTCGTATGGGACTTTGAACTCTGCAAACTGGGATCTAGAATCATGTTCCGGATTTGATTTTGCTATTCTTAGTGTTATTGTCTTTGATGAAGAAACTTCAGTTGATGACTGTTCTTCTGCCATTTGTGTGTCAGCCATTTTATGTCATCCCCATGCTTGTCATCAATATAGTTCTTGAACCATATGCTATCAATATTGCCATTGCCGCAAGGCATCCATAGGTTACTGCCTTTTCGTATGATCTACCTTGCTTTAGCTCAATCAGAATAACGCGCAATCCGTTAAACCCGTGAACGGAAAGCAATACCAAGATCAGTTCAAGCATTATCGCATATGGGACAAACTTGTAGTTTGCAATCACGTTTTCATATTGCAACGAGTCCCCATAGCTCATCATTGTTATCCTAAACAGAACATGAACTGCAACTAGAACAACTGCGCCAAGGGCAGTCCCATAGTGAATCTTCATGATTATGCTTTCGCGCATTTTATTCACCAAACAATACGCTCAAGCCATACATCATTGCAAGAGCGGCAACTCCAATTGATGCATAAATGCAAAGTTTGTTTTTCATGTTCTGCGAGTTTGGTATGTATGGATAATCAGGTCTTGTTGGTTTTCCAACTCCTATTCCCCCATGTGCAAACATGAGTCGTATTCCGTTTACAGTGTGAAACACACACATTCCAATGACCAACGTAAGTATTATGTGTCCTTGCGTTGTTTGTGTGAGTTGCAGCATTGAGTCCCAGACGGATTTTCCATTCAGTATAGAACTTGTCTCATAGATGTGTCCAATAAGATATGCGAGTAGGCCCAGTCCAGTAATTCTCATCAGCCAATATGAAACCCGCTCTATTCCGTATCGGCCTGGGTTTACCATGCCCTTGATTCCTTCTCGGTTTTCGTTTCTTTTCATTCTAGTATTTTCTCTCCACTGGTTTGTATCGTGTTATAGTAACTGGATGTTTTTTCATGATTGGCTCCTTTGGATCATAGTAAGCAAGAGTATGATGTAAAAAGTTCGCATCGTCTCTTTGTGGATAATCAAGTCTTGAGTGTGATCCACGCGACTCGCGTCTGTTAATTGCTCCAACCAATACAACTTCTGCAACTCGGAACATTGAATCAATCTCCATAACGTTTGTAAAGTTTGTGTTGTATTCCTTTGCTTTGTCGTCTACGTGTTTCCAAGTTTTAGTTTTTAGCACGCGTAATTTCTTGAGTCCTTCAACTAGGTCGGATTCTGTTTTAAACACGTATGCTTTGTCGTTCATAATATCGGTTAATTCTTGTCTTATCTCGTATGGATTGTATTCTCCTTGACCACGGAAGACGCCATCGTAGATTCTTTTTTCTTCCAAGACAACCAAGTGATGTGGAAACGGTGATGATGGTTTGTTGTTCATTGCATGTTTTGCGGCAAGTGCTCCTGTAATTTTGCCCCAAACAATGCATTCGGACGTAGAGTTGGCGCCTAGCCTGTTTGCGCCATGTACACTGTTGCACGCAGCCTCACCTGCGGCCCAGACGCCCTTTAGCTCAGTTGCGCCGTCAATATTGGTGTGTATTCCACCCATCATGTAATGACATACTGGCCTAATGTCCAGCATTTCTTGTGCAGGATCGATTCCTGAGAACTTGATTGATATTTCGCGAATTGCTCCAAGCTTTTCTTTGATAATCGCATCACCAATGTGTCGCAAATCAAGCTTCATGCAGTCCACTCCCGTTTCGTGCTTAAATCCCCGTCCCTCCTTGATTTCACTCATTATAGCTCTCGAGACAATATCTCTTGGGGCAAGCTCCATTTTTCCTGCAGCGTACTTGCTCATAAATCGCTCGCCGTCCTTGTTGATAAGATAACCTCCTTCTCCCCTTGCACCTTCCGTAATCAAAATTCCAGACGGTAAAATTCCGGTCGGATGAAACTGGACAAACTCCATGTCCTTTAACGCCAATCCGGCGCGATATGCCATGTCAATTCCATCAGGAGTTGATGATAAAGCATAAGTTGAAAAACTGTAAATTCTTCCGGCCCCGCCTGTTGCGATTATCAATGACTTTGCCTTGATTACATAAAACGTTCCACTTGAGATTTGTATTGCTGTTATTCCCATGAATTGTTGTCCGTCATGAATTATACTTGTGACAAACCACTCGTTTAGAAATTCAATGTTATCAAATTTTTGGCACGTATCGTACAATGTCTGCATTTCAAAGAATCCAACTTTGTCAGATGCATATGTGGCTCGCGGAAAACTATAACCTCCAAAATTTCGCTGTCCGATTCTTCCATCCTTTCTTCTTGACCAGGGCATTCCCCAATGGTCTAGTTGGTAGACTTCCTTTGGCATTTCCTTGCACAATAATTCTGCAACATCTTGGTCTGCCAGAAAGTCGCTTCCCTTTACCGTATCATAGATGTGTGACTCTATTGTGTCTCCTTCATCTTCAAAGAGAACTGCCGCAGTACCACCCTCAGCAGAAACAGAATGAGAGCGCATGACTTGGACTTTGGAGATAACTCCAATCTTGATTGATGGACTTGTTTTTGAAGCCTCGATTGCAGCACGTAGACCCGCAAGACCAGATCCTACAATTATCAGATCATATTCAATAGAATCTACCATTTTCTATCATCAACTGCTGAAAATCCGATAAATATGTGTTGTAAATTCGATTTGTGGGAATCTTTCGCAATGATTATATGTATCGCTAGTGATATCACTAGTGATGGTAGTTGAGTGGTTTCAAAGAGTCGGAAGTTCTGTACCAAGAGGATTTTCAAGATATTTCATTTTGGAATTATTGACAACAAAACCGCACACCGGCAAAGAAATCATTGATGCTGCAACTAAGCAAAGCGACGGAAAATGGAAACCGTCTCCGGGTCTCATTTATCCACTGCTTGGAAGACTCTTAGATGAAGGCCTAATTGAGGAAACAAAGGACGGCAAATACCAGATAACAAAAAAGGGAAAAGATACTTCGGATGATTTGCAGACAGTCAACAAGATAATAAAAAACCAGCTTGATGTGCTGCTGAGAATTGGAAATGTGGGACGATTTGCGACAATGGACGTACTTGAGAGAATGAGTATGATGGGTTCAAGCCTTAGTTCAAACTTCATTAAAATGACAAAGGAAGAAACCCAGAAATACAGAAAATTCTTGGAATCGGAGCTCAAAAAACTGGACGAAAAAGAAAGCAGTCAAGGCAAGAATATCAAGATAGATTAGACTGCAGAAGATTAGCGATTAGTTTTTAAAAATTAAGGTTATGGTTTTTTACTTTGAGGCAACCATTCCACGATCTTTTAGCATTTCTGCAGTGTACGTAGATACGCATGCTGGTGCGCCAGTTACTGAGCGTATGACTAGCTCAAATCCTTCCCTACATACAACCTGAGAATGCGACTTGAGTAGCTTTAATGGGGCAGGCACATGCGGTGCTGGCGGTTTTGCTTTTACCTCAACTATTTGTTTTCCAGTTACGGATATTGCGTCATAGAAGACATTTGTTTTGCTATTTTTTTTCGCGTCAATGGTCTGAACAATCATGTCTGAAGTATCAATTGGTTTTGTGACTTTAAATGAGATATCAATGGCTGTCCGATACGAATCGACTTCGGATGTTTTTACAGTTACGTCCTTGAGTATTCCATTAGGATCGACGATGGTAGATGTTTTTGAGACATCTGAGTCTCGTGAAAGCGGTTCTTTCAAAAGCGCATTAAAGTTCTGGTCAAATGATACGGTAGTCAGAATATTTACGTGTGTGTCGTCCGCATAGTTACCAATAGAAAGCGAGGTATCTCGCAAATATTGACCGCCGCTGTTCTCAAAGACTACAAGATGTATCTGGATTAGCTCGCCAGTTCTAACTTTTGTAGTTGGTATAGTCTGAGTTAGTTCGTCGACGTCAAACGATTTTCCATTGATGGTGAATCCGTTTTCGACAATTCGTTTTCCCTCGTATGTAACTCCCAATGTTGGCGCTTCGCAGTCTCTTCTGCATCCAGTATCAGCAAATGCGTTTACCGCAAGTAAAGAGACGGATGATAAAACAGCAACGGCAATTGTTAATTGAAATAGCGTCTTTGTCATATTTTTAGCCCAGCACAGACATAATTAAAGCCTATGTGGATTTATCAGAATATTGTTTAAAAAATAAAAATCAGACTAGGAATTTGTGATTTTAGTTTTTAAAAATAAAAGAAAGTGGTTTAAAGTGCTTTTTTATCTAGAAGCTACCATTTCCCAGTTTCTCAATGTTTCTGCAGTGAGTGGATATACACAAGCTGGTGCACCGGTTGAGCGTATGACTAGCTCAAATCCTTCCCTACATTGAACCTTTTCAGGTGCAACTCCTGCCTTGACTTGTTTTAGTGGGGCAAGCACGTATTTCTCTGGTTGAGAAATTTTCTCGATTATTGGGTTTCCGTATGCTTTTACGGCATCAAGAAATACATTGCTTCTTGAGCTATGATCAGCATCCCAGGATTCAACAATAACGGCAGATGTATCAAATGGTTTCACAATTGTAAATGAAAATTCCACTGATGTATTGAACTCATCTAGCGCTGTTGCTGTTGCTGTAGCTCCCTTTAGAAGATGAGCATCATCTGTAACGCTTACTGATTGCTTTCCTTCAAAGTCTTGGTCAAAGGAAATTGTTGCTTTGTCTGAGTGATGGTTGTCGTCTTGATAGTCAGATATTGCAAAAGAAACATGCCTTAGTCCACGGACGCCGTCATTTTCATAGACTAGCAGTTTTACTTTGACTGTATTTCCAGTTGAAAATGCCTGTGTTGAGATTGATTGAAGGTGTTGTTCTACATTAACAGATTGGCCGCCAATAGTAAGTCCATTTTTGACTACTTGTTGTCCATTGTCCAAAGCCCCTATTGTTGGAGCTTCACAATCTCTACTGCAATTTGCATTTTCAGCAAACGCGTTTACTGCGAATAATGAGACTGAAGATAGTATGCCTACAATTAGTACTTGAAGTAATACCTTTGTCATTAAATTTCAGTCAAGTTCAGACATAATTAAATCCTATGTAGGACTTGGATCATATCTTTTGGCTTAATCACTAAAAGATATGGATCAGGTAAAGCTAATCATAAATAATTAAAGTCGCCATAATTTTTGATGAAAAACCTGAGGAAAATGATCAGTGATTCTTCAAAGCCTCTGGTTATTCCCGGCGTGTATGATGCAATAGGCGCCAAAATTGCACAAAAGGCAGGATTTGAGGCAATGTTTCAAACGGGTTATGGAACATCTGCAACTTTGTTTGGTATGCCAGATTATGGTTTTATTGGTTCAACTGAAACAATCGAAAACGCTCGCAGAATTTGTAGAGCTGTTTCGGTTCCAGTAATTGTCGATTCCGATACTGGGTATGGTAATGCACTAAGTGTTTGGAATCTTGTAAATGAATTAGAGTCTGCCGGGGCAGCTGGGATTTTCTTAGAAGATCAAAGATGGCCAAAAAGGTGTGGTCACATGAGCGGAAAAGAGGTAATCGAAAAAGAAGAATATGTAGAAAAACTGCAGGCAGCACTTGATGCCAGAAAGAGCAAAGACTTCATCATAGTTGCACGCACAGATGCCAGAGCAACAAGAGGACTTGATGATGCAATAGAGCGCGGCAAATATTATAGAAAAATAGGCGCCGATGTGATTTTTGTTGAAGCACCAAGATCGATTGATGAGATGAAAAAAATAGGCAAGTCAATTAACGCCCCACTTGTGGCAAACATGATTGAGGGCGGTGCAACTCCAGTCATACCGTCTGCCACTTTGCACAAAATGGGCTTTAGAATAATTTTGTACCCACTTTCAGTTCTTTTTGCAAATGCGTTTGCATCAATTCAAATCCTAAAGGAGCTAAAGAAATCTGGTACCACGGCAAAATTGAAGAAAAACGTAGTTAATTTTGACGAGTTCAACGACTTGGTAGATTTATCAAAGTTTAGAAATCTGGAAAATCGTTACAAAAGAAAATCATAAAATAAAAAAGTTCAAGTAAAGAGCTATTAAGAAGGGTTTCTCTTTACTTCAATTTCTATTGTCGATACGTTTCTTGTCTTGCCATCTTGTGATTCGAGTTGCTCAGAACCTATCTTTATTTCACCGATTGAATACCCAGCATTTTCTGTCTTGCGTGAGATGATTTGTGAAACATCTACTGCACGACCGATTGTGAGTCCTCTGGCTTTGATACGCACTGATGGCAAGTTTGCCAATTGGATGAGCGTAGAAGTAACATACGCCATCAAAGGTTTCTTACCAATGAAGATTACGTCTCTGTTTTCGGTTGACATGTAATGATGAGTATATATGGATAATTTAAAGCTAAAATGAAAAAATCGCGTATTACAAAATTTCTTATTAACTAGATAGCCATTCAAAATCAAAATGATAAGCCCCGAGCAGATTGATAGCATTATGCGTTCAGATTCTAAAGAAGAAAAAATCAAAATCCTCGAATTGACGTACAAATGCGACAATTCTGCCACATTAAATATGATAATTTCAGCACTTGATGATGGCGACATTCAGATTAGAGGAGAGGCTTTTAGCGCACTAGTACTAAATGAAAACGACATATCAGATATTTTGATACAAAATCTAAACAGCCAAAGCAAGAACGTGAGAGGTTTTTCTTTACTTGTTCTTGCAAATAGAAACGACAGAAAGGCAATTCCAAAAATGATTGATTCTACATCAGATGAGAGCGCAATGGTAAGGTCTTGTGCGGTTGGGGCGCTAGGATATCTTAAGGCAGTTGAAGCAATTCATGCAATCCAAAAATGCATGGAAGATCCCAACCCAGAGGTGAGAAAAAGTGCCATAAAGGCAGCAATAGATATCGGGGATCAAACTGCTTTTGAGAAACTAGATGAGATTTCCAAAGAAGATGATCCAGAAATTAGAAATTTGTTGGATTATGCCAAAAGTAAGTTATAGATGGACCGGGAGGGATTTGAACCCTCGATCTCACCCATGCCAAGGGCGTATCCTACCAGTCTAGACGACCGGCCCATTATGTCAGAAAAAATTCTGAACACCTTAGACTTTATGAATTGATTATTAACGTTTAACTAAAGTGAAATTTTTTGATAATCATCTAACATAAAATATTTAACCGTCGAATTTAAGATCTGAATGTGGTAGTAGAAAACAAGGCAACGCTTACCTATGTTCAATTATTAAAAGAAGATTTGGCAATTTTCAGAATGGTTCCAAATGATGGAATAGTACCCGAATACAAAGCTGGACAATTCATAACGTTGGGCATGAATGTTCCAAGTGAAGGCAAAGTAATCAGAAGAGCATATTCAATTGCATCGCATCCAGAGAACAAAAAATATGTTGAGCTTGTCATACGATGGGTTAGAAAACCACTTCCAGGCCGTTTAACTACACAACTTTTCAATGCAAAGGAAGGCGATGAGGTCACTTGGATAAAACCAACAGGTGCCGCACTTTTGATTAATGACAAATTGCCAAATGGCGAAAAAGATGAAAGAAGGATTGTTTGTCTTGGCGGCGGTACTGGTATTGCGCCTTTCGTAAGTTATGCACAGCACCTGCATGATGTCGGAGATAAGAGAGAACTAGTAGTGCTTCATGGCGCAAGTTATGTTGATGAATTAAGTTACAAGCAGTTGTTTACAGACTTGGAAGTTGAGAGTCTAGATAGAGGAAGAGACCAGTGGAATTTTAGATATCGTGCAGCAATTAGCCGCCCACAAGAATGGTTCAACAGATCATGGAGCGGCCAAGTTGGAAGAGTTGAAACTTTCCTAAGAACAAAAGACGGCGAGCCATCTCCTTTGGAGCAACTAGTTGGCGAAAAGATCACTCCTGAAAATACAACGTTCTACATTTGTGGTTGGCAGGGAACCATAGACGGATGTATGGATTTCCTTAATGCAAAAGGATTTGTGACTGAAAGAAACAAACGCCCAGACGGTGGTTTTGAGGTCAAGTACGAGTCCTACGGATAGATACCAAAAATAATATTGAATGATACAGTCCCAGTTTTGGGGACGTAGGTTAGCTTGGTATACTGCCAGCCTCGGGCGCTGGAGATCATGGGTTCAAGTCCCATCGTCCCCACTTTTCAAGCATTGAAATATGACGGAAATTTAAGAAAAATGTTTGACTGTTGCAATTTACCTTGCACATCTGAATCCCGTCACAAATGCACATGTAGAGATTATTGATGAGCTCAAAAAAGAATCCAAAGTCATGGTCATGCCAGTCGTTTTTTTAAAAAATGGCACTGAGATAAACAGCCGCAGTTTTCCGTTTAGTTTTGAAATTAGAAAAAAGATGCTAGAATCAGTCTTTGGCGATTCCATTGAGGCATCGTCAAACTATACGTTCCACGCGCCATTTTTGAAGTACTTTCCCCCATTACTCTCACCATATTCATGGAAGTTAAGAAGTCAAATTCTACAAGGAATCAAAAGCGACTATTTCACATATACTGGAGACAAAATAGAGGGCATGATGCTCAAAATGTACAGACTTAGCCCAAAGGTTGGCACAAGAAAGAAAATTTCTGCATCATCAGTAAAAAACAAGTTGTATGATGCGGCCAGAGGAAAAGACACGGACTGGAAAAACGATGTTCCGCAACAAGTAATAAAAATCATCGAAGATAATTGGGAAACTGTAAAAAAGTTTGCCATCATGAAAGATACGACTACGAGAATTGCCGGAATGAAATTCCCAAAAGACGGGCTCAAGACAAGATAGATTAATAACACGTTTGCAGAGTGCTTATGAAACCCAGCATTTCAAAATTTGTCTGGTTTGACGGAAAATATACCACACTTGAGAAAGCCAAGGTTCCAATTACAACACATGCTATTCACTATGGCACGTCCATTTTTGAGGGAATACGGGCATATTGGAATTCAGAAAATCTCAACATCTTCAGACTTGAGGATCACATCAAAAGATTTCGAAATTCGGGCAGATTCTATTCAATATCATTAAAGCATACAGACCGGGAGTTGGCTAACGCAATAATTAATTTGTGCAAAAAAAACAATATCAAAAAATCATGCTACATTCGCCCGTTTTATTTTGTTGGAGAGTACGGAATCAATTTGCACGTAAACGAAAGCGCCCCGGTTCATGTTGCAATGTTCATGTTCCCATTTGGCGATTTATTTAACAAAAATGGAATAAGTGTGGGAATTTCTTCGTGGAGAAAGTTTAGCGACGCTTCAGCGCCTCCACTTGCAAAGATGGGTGGAAACTATCTCAATTCCATACTTGCCACACAAGAATGCAAGAGGAATGGTTATGATGAAGCACTCTTGCTTGATTTGCAAGGAAATGTAAGCGAGGCGCCGGGGGAGAACATTTTCATGGTAAAAGACAACAAACTGCTAACTCCTCCGCTGAGCTCATCAGCGCTGGAAGGACTTACACGGGATTCAGTTATCAAATTGGCAGAAGATTTTGGATACCAAGTAAAAGAACAAGAAATTACTAGAGGGCAGATGTATCTTGCAGATGAGGCATTTCTTACTGGCACTGCTGCAGAAATTACCCCAATCACACAGATAGACAACAAGAAAATTGGGGCTGGCAAGGCAGGCAAGATTACTCAACAAATAATGTCATCATATCTTGATGTGGTAATGAATAAGAATGAGAGATATTCCAGCTGGATAACCTCGGTGTATTAGTTTGAAAATAGCGCAAATAGGAGTTGGTGGATGGGGGAAAAATCACGCAAGAGTTCTTTCCCAATTTGGAGTTTTAGCGGCAGTTTGCGATGCAGACCAAAAAAGAGCAAAAGAAACAGGTGAAAAATACGGTGTTAATCATTACGCCTCAATCGATTCCATGCTAAAAGAAGCGCAGTTTGATGCAGTGTTCATTTGCACTCCAACATCGACACACTTTGATATTGCGTCAAAGCTAATCCAGCAAAAAAAGAGTGTCTTTATTGAAAAACCAATGACGTACGAATCAAAGCAAGGTACCGTTCTTTTGGATCTGGCTAAAAAGAACAAAGTTCTTTTGACATGTGGCTACATTGAGCGATTCAATCCGGCAGTAGAGTCTGTCAAGGAATTTGTCAAATCGAAAAAATATGGGGAATTAATCATGCTTGAATTCCATCGTGAAAACAGAATGCCACTTCATATCAAGGACGTGGGCATAATCTATGACACTGCCGTTCACGACATAGATACGGCAATGTGGCTTTTTGATGACACTCCAGAAGTTGTATTTGCAAGGTCCGGTAAAATACGACATGACCACGAGGATTTTGCCACAATAATGCTTGGCTTCAAAGACAACAAGGTTGCCATCATATCGTCCAATTGGATTACGCCTGCAAGGGTTAGGCATTTTAATGCAGTCTGTACTGACGGCATAATCTCAGCCGATTTCATCTCACAGGAAGTTAGAATCGAAAAAGACCACGGAGCAGAAATACCAAGAAAAGAAAAAGCAGAACCCCTTACAGTAGAAATCAGAAACTTTCTTGATTCCATAGAAGGAAAAGAGAATCTCAGAGTAAAGCCAGAAGATGCGTTAAACGTAACAAAAATTGCAGAAGCGGCACTTTTATCAAGCCAGAAAGGCGTACCAATATACCTAGAGCTAAAATGAACAAAAAAATGATGGACATACTAGTATGTCCAATTGACAAACAGTTTCCGCTGGAGATTTTTGAGGCAGAATCAAAAGCGGAAGTTGTGGTGGAAGGTGCCCTGTATTGCAACAAGTGTTCTAGATTTTATCCAATAATTGAGGAAATACCAATAATGCTACCTGATGAACTACGCGACAAAAAACAAGATATGGAATTTCTTGATAAAAATCAAAAAAAACTGCCTGAAAAAATAATTAAACATGCAAAACCATGGCATGTGTAGTTATGGTTACCAATCACATTTCAGAAACTGCAAAAATTGGGAAAAACGTCAGAATTTGGCATTTTGCATATGTGGGAGACAATACAGTAATTGGCGACAACGTAAAGATAGGTTCTTTGGCACATGTTGACTATAATGTAATCGTAGGTGAAAATACAATGATAGAGGGCCTAGTGTACATCCCGCCATTATCAAGAATTGGAAAAAATGTTTTCATAGGTCCTGCTGCTTCGCTGACAAATGATCCATATCCACCAAGCGACAAATTAGTTGGCGTTACAATCAAGGATGGGGCAATAATTGGATCGCGTGCTGTAATAAAGGCAGGTGTAACAATAGGCCAAAACAGCATAGTTGCGATGGGCGCAGTTGTTACAAGGGACGTTCCAGACAATGTTCTTGTTGCCGGAGTTCCTGCAAAGGTAAAATATTCCAGAGATGAATACGACAGAAAGCAAAAAGAGTGGAAATCCTAAGACGTAATTTGTTTTTGAAATATTCTGTTTTTCAGCTTGTTGAGGATAACAATCCAAACAATAACAAACAAAATTGCAATCACTGCTTTGATCACAGATGCAAATAGAAAGTCAATTTCATTCCCATATCCAGATATTGAAATTTTAGAAACTGCAACAACCAGTATGCCGCCTCCCGCCAATATGAGAAGCCACATTATTCCAATGAATACATACATTGAGGCGTATCTCAAATTCTTACCTCCATTAGAAATGCCGTAATTATGGCCAAAATTCCTGAAAATATCGCTAGTCGGAAAATTGTAAATCCTATTTCTTTTTCAGTGAGTGGTTTTCCTGCAACAAGCAATCTCACAAGGGTAATTGGGGCGTCTTTTTCCTTTGTTGCAATGATCTTGTGATCTTCGGTGTGTGTTGTAGGGTTTTTTATTTGCCTGTGCTCTACTATTTTCTTTACGCTTGACAGGAACAAAAACGAGTTGATGATAGCAGGCAAAAGTGCGATTGCCGCAACAACTTCTGCGCGGCCAATTATTGCAATGACGCCATACATTGCCCCAAGAGTCAAGGCACCAGAATCCCCTGGGAAAATTCTACTTGGGAACTTGTGGTATTTGTAAAATGCTAGCGATGCAAATCCCAAAGGCAGGCTAATCAGCGCAACGTCATAATTTTTCATTATGAGTAGTGCAATAGTTAGAGAAAAGCTTGCAATGGTCATAAATCCGCTTGCAATCCCATTCATCACATCTATTGAATTAATGGTGTTTCCTGTGATTGGTATCATCAGAATTATAATTCCAATGTACAGTGCTGGGATCTTGACAGAGCCAAAAATTGGAAAAATAAGATTTGGATCATAAACGCCTGTTGAATCATAAATTCCAATTAAGACAAGCGGGATTGCAGATACTGCAAGTGCAAGTGGCTTGAACCATCCTCCCAAAACCTTTCTGTCATCAATCAGTCCGACGATAAAGGCAAGAAATGTAGTTATCATAAGAGCGATTATCTTTATGTTCCTTGGATCAGATGGAAAGGCCAGAAAAAGAACAGCTTCTGAAATCAATATTCCGGCAATTATGGCTGGTCCTCCAGGTCTTGGTATCATTGCGCCCCCAATTCTGTTGACATCTGGAACTGCAAGCTTGCGTTTGCCAAGTTCACGTACCAAAAATGGAGTTATTGCATAAACAACAAAAAAAGCGACGACTGAAACAATTAGAGCCTCAATTAGTTCTTGCAATTATCTAACTTTTTTCAATTGGGATTTAATATTATCTGCAATTATTGGACCAATTTTGTCTATTTCTGCAAGTTTTTTTGTCGGAATTACGTTCAGATCTTCAAGATTCTTGATACCGTGATCATATAGTTTCCTTGCACGGATTCGCCCAATTCCTTTGATCTGGACAAGCTCGACTAGTTCCTCTTTTATGCCGTATGTGATTCTTTTTCGTAGCGTGAAAATTTCTTCCAATAGATCCGATCGCCCAAGTAATTTAGCAATCTCATAAAGGCAATAGACAAGCCAGTCTGCAGTATCTGCCAGCCTATGCATGTCTCCGGACTCAATGTTCAGATTGTCAGACAGATGAATTTCGGATGATTCGCTCAACCACGAGTATAGCGCAAGAAGACTTCGTGAGCAATCATACTCTGATATTGGTTCTATTAGTTCCGAAGAATGATTTTCAAGTAACGTGCTAAGAACTTCATAGTCCTTGTTTCTTAGCGAGAATTTTGGAAAAAACTCTTCTGAGCTTGTAACTAGATGTAAAAATCCCAGTGTGTGATTTTTGTTTTCGGATACTGTTTCTATTGCTTTCTTAAAGTAAATTGCAGTTATTGGATCAACGTACAACATGGATACCTTTTTACCAAATTCTGTTGCGGCAAATCGGTCGCCTTTTTGTACTATGAGATCTTCGTTTAACAGAAATCTCTTGGAAATGTCTATTGCAAATTTGAGTGTGTTTTTTCTCGTTTGCAAACCAGCCAGTGTTTTTAGGAAAAAATCAAAAAGGTCTTCAGTTTTAATTCCAGGGTTTGTCACTATGTGGCTAAGAATATGAGTTCGCAGTGCACGATCATCTGCAAGCTGGGATTTGATTGGCTCCGGTGTTCCATTGATGTAGTAATCAATTAGATCAGATGCGTTTGAATTTCCAATGATTATCGCCTCGCCATACTTGTCATACTGTGGTCTTCCTGCTCTTCCGCACAGCTGTTTGTATTCTAAAACACTAATTGGTTTGTTTGCGCCAGACTTTACATCATATCTTGCAATGTTGGATATTACGACTCTTCTTGCTGGAAGATTAACTCCAGCTGCAAGGGTTGGAGTTGAGGCAAGCAGTTTGATTTTGCCATTTCTGAATTCATTTTCTATTATTTCTCTGCAGTTTTGGTTTAATCCGGCATGATGAAAGCCGACTCCTTTTTTTAAGAGTGCTGCAAGTGTTTTGATTAAATCGGTGTGTTCGTTGCCCTCAAGTAGTTTTGCAGAGATCTTCTCAAGGTCTTTTTTTTCAGAATTGGAAAGAAATTTTGAGACAGCGTCTGCACCTTTTGTCGCCAATGATGCGGAACGGGTTCGTGTTTCTGCAAAAATTAATGATTGTCCTCCATTTTTTATTGTGTCAAGCGATAAATCAACCGGAGGTCCTCTAATACTAGATTCAATTTCGTACAACTCACCATTATTCCACAGAACGGTTCCTCCATCAAAGATACCTTCTGTCAATGGGACTGGCCGCCATTCACTTGAAACCAATTTGCATCCAAGCCATTCAGATATTTCATCAGAATTAGTCACAGTTGCGCTTAGTCCGAGAATTTGTGGCTTGTTTTCAAGCTCCTTTAGTTTTGTGAGAATTACTTCAAGGGTCGGCCCCCTGTCGGTATCTCCAATAAGATGTATTTCGTCTGCCACAATAAGCCCAATTTGATCAAGCCATTCTATTCCATGGCGGATAAGTGAGTCCATTTTCTCATTTGTTAGTACCACAATGTCTGCACTTTCTGCATCCTTGTCAACAGAGTCAAAATCTCCTGTGGAAATCGCTGTTTTGATTTTCCTGCCAGGAATCAGTTCTTCTAATTTTTTTAGCTCCGAGAATTTTTCTGATGCCAATGCCCGCAGCGGGGTAAGGTAGATTACTTTGCCATTGTTTTTGGATAGATAATTGATAATTGCAAGTATTGCAATCAGCGTTTTGCCGCTTGCGGTTGGTGCAGACACTAGAATGCTTGCACCCTCAAGCAGCCCTGCGTTTATTGCATCTTCTTGTGGCGGATATAATTTGGTAATTCCTTGCTGACTAAGAAATTCTAGCGTAGAATCCGCCAGTGATAAATCAGTTACTTTCATACACGGTTATAGTGGCCTGGCTTGGATTCATAAATTGATGCTTCTCGAAGCATTCTTCTAATGAAGTTTTTAGCTTCTTCTTCTGTGAACTTGGTTGTTTTTGCAAGTTCCTTTACGAATAATTTTTCCTCAACTGGAGTTTTGTTGTCGCCTTCAAGTGATTTTAGCACATCCATGAACAATTGCATTTTCGATACCTCGCTGTGTGGCCTTCCCTGAAGGACCCCAAGATCAACTTTTCCTGTGTTGACATCAACTCCGGCATCCTCAAGCATGCTCTGAATTAGAAATATTGCCCTGTCTGCATCGTCCGCATCAACTTGGTCTTTCATCAACAGTCGTGCCCGTGCAGTTGCAAGTCTTATCAATCCACCAAGTTGTCTTGGGGTTACGGTTATCATTTCTTCGGATTCCACATTTCTCATTTTGAGATAATATTCCAGAATTTTTTCTTCTGCATCTGGGGTTAGTAGAGGGTCTGATTTTTTGCAGTACGCCAGGTATTTTGTGAATATGTCAATGTCGATTAGTGACCTGGTTTCAGATGAGGAGTGCCTGTGCAGTCCTATGATGTGTCGTGCGATGTTTCGGTCTTTTTCTTTTGACGGAATGTCCCTTACGACAAAAATTAGGTCAAATCTTGTGAGAAGTGGGATTGGCAATGCTACGTTTTCAGTGATGTTTTTGAACGGATCATATTTGCCGTACATGGGGTTTGCTGCTGCCAAAATTGATGTCCTTGCATTTAGCGTTGCGACAATTCCTCCCTTTGCAATGCTTGCTGATTGCTGTTCCATTACTTCATGAAGTGCGCTTCTGTCTTCGGGTTTCATCTTGTCAAATTCGTCTATACAGACTAATCCTTGGTCACCCAAAACAACAGCGCCCGCCTCCAGCATCATAATTCCAGTTTTGTCTCGGACTACTGCGGCAGTAAGTCCTGCTGCGGTGGAGCCCCTACCGGAGGTGTACAGCCCTCTAGGTGCAATTCTTGCACAGAACTTTAGCATTTCGCTCTTTGCAGTATTATGTGATACAATTCCATTTGCAATAAACTTATGAGATGTTGGAATCTCTACGTCGTACACAGTTTGAGGCTCTTGTAGACGATTTATCTGTAAGACTTTTTCATATTCTTCATCGTGTTTCTGATCACGTCGGATTTCAAGTGCCCATTTTACAAGGTTGTTCAGCTTTGTTGCCTTGATGCTAGAAGCAAATCCTATTTCCTGCGTGTATTTGATGATTGATGATCCGCGGCGAATAACAAGATTGTTTCCTGTTTCGTGTTGAATTATTCGTGAGTGTATTCCAAACCTCAACAACAATAGCTGTACGTCTCTTAGTAATTTTATGCTCGTTGACTTTAATTGAATAGCTCTTCTGGCTCTGCCTTTGTTGAATACCGTACCGTCTGCCTCGAATAGCCATTTCAAATATGAGGCAACCACGCTATTTGGAGATTGGAAGATTGTTGACGGTACGCCTCTAATCTTCGAGTCATCCTTGAGAAAAGCAAACATATCAACTACAGTCTTCGAGTTGTACTCAATATTGTTCACATGCGTGGTTCTTGTGATTTGTCTGCCATCATTCATCATCACTATTTGCCTAGGATATCCTCTCTGCGAAATTTTTGGTTCCAGTCCAAAAAGATTATGAGCCATCTGAAGTAGTGGTTGTAATAGCTCTTCTTCTTTCTGTGAAACAACAAATCCCAATCTGTATCCACTCTTTCTGCACCAACCATCACCAGTAAGAAACCCCATGAATGAGGCTAGCTCTTCGTTGACAAATTCGGGTATTTTTCCATGATAAGCAGATCTTGTAGTAACGGCAAAATTAGTCGGCATGTAATCTTTGATGCTACATGGGATGTGGTTAACGACTCGGAGCTCATCACCTTCGCTTAACTCATCAAGTCTCTTCCAACCACTTCGTGTAAGTAGCGGGTGGTTGTATGTTCCAACAACATTCTTTCCAGTTTCAGTTACAATCTCTATGACCTTCTGGTTTTCATACTTGTGAAATACGGTGGCAACATCATCACCAGATTCATTTTGCATTCTGATCTGTATCTGTTCAAGATGATTCTGTCCAAGGGATGCAAGATCAACAATCTTTCCGTCTTCAAGAATTACTTTTGATGATCCCAGTAGACAGCCCGGATCTCCTACCAGAAAGACGTTGATGTCACCTCTGACTTTGGTGCCATCCTGTAGTATTCTTTGAGTGGATCCTACTATTAGCAATAAAATGGCCTCCTTGATTATAGCATGGCCTTGGATGTGTGGTGCAAAAGAGCCTATCAGTCTATCATAAATGTCGTCACTTTTTGCAAGAGACTTGATTATTTTTTCTTCTTCGGGGGAAATTTCTTCTCTTTCTGATTTTCTAGAGTTCTTTGTTCCCCTTCCTCCTAGGAATTCAATGTTGTTTCCCTCAATTCGAAGTCGGTGCAGTCCGCTGTTGATTCGTGTTCCTGAAATTTGTTCCTGCTCAATTCGCACTATACCTGTTAGGATAATTCTGTCGCCGGGTCGCGCGTTATCTACTAAATCCTGTCGTATAGTGACATCAATGTAGTGCGGAAGCTGTCCTGGCGGAAGATCCTCTGGAAGTTCTTGTAATCTAACAATTTGAAAATCGATGAACTTGCTGTTTTCAGGATCAATTCTTAGATCACGCTGCGTGCATCGCTCATGGCTACACTTTGAGGGCGCGTATATGCTTAGGCCCCGCTCAAGTGGGACCTCTGTTACGTGTCCCTCAGGGCACTTGTAGAGAACGTTTTTTGCAAGCGGCTTTACTTCGGATGATCTTACAACCATTCCTGAAACGCTTGCCATTTTGCCAATCACTTCTGCATTGATTTGCCTAAGGCTGCGTTGTATTGGATAATTTGCTATTCTTACTCGTATATCGTCATCAATTCTGTTTGCGTATTCTGGAAATCTCTCTTCAAGAATGTTTTTTACGGCGCGTCCAAACGCGTATAATATTTCATCTGGCTCGTTGTTGAATTTAATTTCAATTTCTCTTTGAGAAACCAGATCATTGTAGTCAACTACGATGTATAGTACTTGTTTTGCCATCATTTGGTCGATTTCTTCTACGTACCTAAATGAGCCCAACTTGTCCTTAAATGACGATAAGAAATTCTGCACTTGATCAATTAGCGCTGCACGGGTCTGTGTTTCTAGAGTCATTTTTCGTCACGAAATATTTGATTTATGAAGTCTTCGCTATTTTTGTGTATTACATTGTACAGTGCCCTTTCTTCTATGGATAGCTTTTTTGCTATTTCGGCAGTAAGCGTCATGGAATTTGCCCGCGGAACTAGTTTTCCCAGTCTTTTTCGGATTAACATCTTGAGTAAACTTTGCAGTTTGTCATATTCTTTTTCGGACTGTCTTGCCATGTATCCGGTCATTTTTATGTAAAAATCTGGTTCTAGGTGAGACAATTCTTCACCTTGAAAATTTTCTTTTGACAAGGACTGTGTGAGTTCTATGCCCATGTCGGATTCTTGAATTTCGGCATGGCTTTCGGATTCAAGGGTTTGTGCTACCCATCTAGGTATGTTCAAGATCTCACCTTGCTTTCCGTCTATTGTTATGTTTGAAACGTTTATCTTAAAATCATGATTAATGAGGGCCTTTACATCCTGAGTCCCATAACCAATGCTGTAAACTTGGAGTAGTTCGTTTATGTTCAACAGTTATGAAAGTGAGTTCAAGGATTTAATGGATACGATCGATCAATTGTGTTTACAAGAAGCTTTGATCATTTGATCCTCAGCCAGATTCAGCCGTAACTTATTAGTAAGACTAGCCGAAAAGTCAACTGAATGCCGGTTTCAAACGTGATGTGGGTTGAAAAATACCGTCCATTGAAAATAACAGATCTTGTAAATCAGAAAGAAGTAGTTGGTAGCCTTAGTTCATTGCTCAAAAATGTCACGGAGATGCCGCACCTTTTGTTTTCTGGTTCTGCCGGGGTTGGCAAAACCACTCTAGCTGTATGCATTTCAAGGGAGATACTTGGGGATAACTGGCGTGATTATACCTTGGAGCTTAACGCGTCAGACGAACGTGGAATCAACATGGTAAGAGAAAGGGTCAAAAAGTTTTCAAGATTTGCAGGACTTGATGCAGATATTCCATTTAAGATAATAATTCTTGATGAGGCAGACGAAATGACCTCTGACGCGCAGACGGCACTGCGCAGAATTATTGAGGATACTGCAAAACACTGCAGGTTCATACTGATTGCCAATAACATTTCCAAGATTATTGAGCCAATTCAAAGCAGATGTGCAGTATTCAAGTTCACAAGAATTTCCGAAAAAGAGATAATTACGCACCTAAAGGAGATTGCAAAAAAAGAAAAACTAAGGGCAGACGACGATGGCCTAAAGGCAATCTTTAATTATTCCGAAGGAGATATGCGACACGCAATTAACATAATGCAGGCAGCAGCAAGCCTTGGAAATATCACAGAGGAAAGCGTAAAGGGAGCATCTGGCCTTACAAGAACAAAGGACGTTGACGAAGTTCTCAAACTGGCATTGGCAGGCAAAATAGCAGATGCAAGAAACAAGATGATTGAACTTGTCAAAGTATATGGGATGTCAGAATCTGACTTTCTAAAACATATCAACGAGGCAATTTACAAAGCAAGGGTAGCTAATCTCGTTGAAATTTCAGAGGTAATTGCAAAATACGATTACAGAATACTTGCGGGAGCAAATCCTGAAATTCAGCTGTCTGCACTTTTGGCAGAGATTAGCAAATTTGGAAAATAAGCGCAGAGAGAGGGATTTGAACCCCCGGGTGCTTGCGCACACAGGCTCTCAAGGCCCGCGCCCTACCGAGCTAGGCGACCTCTGCGGGATTCGGTGATTGGAACCAGTTAAAATTTGTTTTATTGTTGATTTTGAATATAAACTAAAAATTATAAAAGAAAAGAAAAGAGATGTTATTTCTAGTCGTGCGCGTGTGGATTTTCTCCGCCTTCAATCTTGATATATGTTCCAGCTGCTTTCTCATGATGTTCCAAGTTTCCTTGATCAACTATGATAGCTTGAGGTGGACATACTGATACGCAAGCCATACACCAAATACAATCATGTTCTCTGATTGGATCTGCTTTGTCTGTGAGGTCTTTGCGTTCTTCTTTTACTGAAGAGCCGGTGCCTGCAAATGTTTTACCAACAACATCTTTTGCTGGAATATCCATTTCAGTTCTGTACCATTGGAATACTTGTACTGGGCAAGCCTCAATACATGCTCCATCTGCTACACAAGAATCCCAGTCGACTGCAACCATTGTGCCACTTACACCTAATGGAACCTGTGTTTCACCACGTGCTTCGTATGCTGCGATTACATCATGGTTTGAGAAGCATTCTGCGTCGCTTCTACCCGGTCCCCACATAAAGTGAAAGTGTTCTCCATCGGAGTGCATAATTTTGCCTAGTGGTTTTAATCCCTGTGGGAAGTGTTCGTCTATTGGCATGTGGTTACTTTCACGGAATGTTATTTAAATCTAAACAAAATTAGTGTAAACTAAATCGCTGATCGATAAATTTGGTAAATTATAACACTGTTTTTTTGGTGATCTGCCCCTACGTTCATATTTTTTGATTCGCAAAACTAGTAGTTGAATATTTTCAAATATGATGTATATCGCGGGCCAAACATAGGCATTTACACTAAGGCAAATGACAGTTTTGTTTTCATACCAAATGGTTTTGCGGAAACCAAGGCAAACACGTTATCAGCTCATCTAAAAGTAGAATCCTTGTTCACATCAGTTGCAAATACGAGGCTCATTGGAACTCTAATGATCGTAAACAACCATGGAATGCTAATTCCAAATATTTCCTTTGAGCATGAACTGTCGTACTTGAAAAAAGCAACCGGCCTTAATGTCCAAGTACTTGATGTAAAGATGACAGCTCTAGGCAACATGATGTGCGTTAACGACAAGGGCGGAGTGGTCTCGCCAAAAATTCCAAAAGAAGCCGTAAAAACAATTCAGGACACATTGGGAATTGAGATAATTCAGAAAAAAATTGCAGGATATCACCAAGTGGGAGCTATGGCATATGCAAATAATCATGGCGGCATAATTCATCCAGAAACTGACGATGAGGACATCAAGGCAATTTCAGACATATTGAAAGTAAAGATAGAGCCTGCAACAATAAACAGCGGAATACCGTATGTAGCTTCTGGAATCTTGGCAAACAACAAGTCAATTGTGGTTGGGAACTTGACAAACGGTCCTGAAATAATGATGCTCACGCGCGCATTTACTGACTGAAAATAGATTTTGCGTTTGATAATAGGGAATCAATTGTCTGAATAGTTTCTTTTCCATCTGACATATTTTTTACAACAATTTGTTTTGAGGAATATTCTTTTGGAGCAACAATTACTGCAAATTTGGATGCTGACGCATTTTCGATCTGTTTTTTGAACGGTTTTCCAACAAGATCAATGTCAGTTGCAATTCCCATCTGTCTTAGTTGTGATGCAATGTTTACTGCAGGCAATGTCATCTCCTCGTTTACAAACAGTACCGAAACTGTGGGAGAAGAATCAATTTTTTTCATTCCTTGTTTTTCAAGTGATAGAATGATTCGCTCTACGCCACCAGCAACTCCTGTTGCCCCTAAATCATCACGTCCAAATGCCTTTGGAAGACTGTCGTATCGTCCACCTCCAACCAATGCGCCATAATCAGAAGTGGTATCAAATGCCTCAAAGACAACGCCAGAGTAATAATCCAGCCCCCTGACTATACCAAAATTAATCCTGACATTCTCAACTTGCCTATTTTTAAGAGAGGAAAATAGTGACTTTAGTTCATTCCAAGCATCTAGGCCTAAAACGTCAAATTGTTTTTCAACTTCCTCAGGTGTGCCTTTTATTTTTGAGAATTCGAGTATTTTTTCTAGTTTGTCTGTCTGATATCCTTTCTGCTCGTATTCTTTTAAAATTTCTTCTTTTTTCTTTTTTTGGATTTTGTCTATTGCACGCAGTATGTCGCCAATCACACCAGGATCGCTTGACTGGAAGACTTTGGCAACAACGGACTCGACCAGTTTTCGATGCGAGACGTCT
>JAHEXS010000134.1 GCA_023252015.1 Candidatus Nitrosotenuis sp.
GTAGTCGGAGTTGACATGGATTACATGGAGGAATTGCCTGGAGCATATTTCATTAGGGGAAGCGTCGAGGATGAGTCCGTTGCAGACGAGGTGCTGGAGTATCTTGGCTCAAAGGCAAACGCAGTCATATGTGATATCGCACCGCATGTTTCTGGACACTGGTCAGTGGATCACGCAAAGCAAATCTCACTGAATTATTCTTGCTCAAAAATAATGGACCGAGTTCTGATGCACAAGGGAAACGCCCTCTTCAAGGTCTTTGACGGTGAGTACTCGTTGGAATTTCGGGACTATCTGAAAAAAAAGTTTGCCAAAGTTCAGCTGAGAAAGCCAAACGCGAGCAGAAAGCCAAGCAGCGAAATGTATTACATTTGTTTGGGATACGGAATTTAGCTAGAAAACAATTCTAGTATCCTGTCTATTTTACAGTCCGTCCTAAATCCAGTTGGGTTAAACGAAGTAGGGCTGGATACAAACCCATTTTCCTGCAGAGTCCTGATTGATTTTTCAAGTGATGCTGGCGATTTCTTTCTCATTTTTGCAACCTCGTCCAGAGTATAATAGCAGCCGGGCATGTCGGACTCCAAAATGCACTTTTCAATTGCCGACGCGCATTTTTTGTCCACTGCAAGATTTGGCGCCTCAGAAAGCATGTCTTTGAGAAATTCTCTTTCAAACAATTTGCCAATCCAGAGCGGCCCGGCAAACTGCATCTTTCCATTACATGTTGTGCAGAGTTCTTTTTTCTCTTTTGCAATTTCCCTGTTCCCGCAAGACCTGCAGTGCGAGATGAATCCCATTATATCACGAGTGTCCGCCTTGTTTAGAATTCTGACATAAACCCGGTAATAGTGCATGTTGTTTTCAACAAAAATCGGGGTTGCCTCAACGTCTAGTCTCGCTGCAACCATGTGAATGCATCCAAGAATCAGCCTTACTGCAATTTCGTCTGCGTATTCTGTTTTGATTGGAGTGCCATAGTATTTTTTCTTGCATGCCTCATTGAACAGGCCATGCAATACCTGCAGGTCAGTTGCCGTAACGGAAAGTATGCCTCCGTGCACCGTTGCCCGAATTCCGCAGTCAAGGTGCCTTGTCGGGGACCCAAATGGATCTATATCCACAATTGCAGCGCGCATTCCTTTTTTTGCAAATGCGCCAAGGAATCTGCAAGTCTCATCTTCAGATGCGCTATAGTTTTGCAAATTGTTAAGGTCAGCAGACTTTCTGCCAAGTTCCAGCGCAGTTGGATTTAGGTCATTTACAAAGACCTGCTCTATTTGATTAATTTCGGTTGCAACTCGCAGGCCGCGTGCACCTACTCCCGACATTGAATCAAGAAAAGTTTTTGGCCCCTGAAATTTTTTTATGAATGCAGAATATGCTATGATGGAAAAATCCCTGCTTAGTTTTGCGCGCGGATTAAAGAATGCAACATCCCTTGGCGGAACTTTGTTTTCCAGTGCCGCCTTTGGGATGATAATTTTTGTTTTTCCTTCGGTTATGGTTGTTATTTCTTGGTTTAGCTGCAACTGAGGGATCGTTATTTTTACCAGTATAAAGTTCTGACACTGGTAACTTGACAGCCCTTGGAAAACGTGGAAATCAATTGCTAATTTACCGGCGTCTAAAGTTCTAATATCGTCTGGTCACGCACAGTCTCGTCTGATTCGGTAAAGCAAATTCAACCCAGCACGGTTTAATACGTAAATCTCTCAGCTCACAAACATGCTTGTTTGCGGAGTAGACGAGGCGGGACGCGGTTCCATGATTGGGCCACTCGTCGTTGCAGGAATATCAATTGAAAAATCAAAGATTGACGAACTAACAAAACTTGGCGTCAAGGACTCCAAAAAACTAACTCCGTCTGCAAGGGAATATCTGTACAAAAAAATAATCAATCTGGTAGATGATTACGCAATATCAAAGGTAAGCCCAAGGACTATAGATGAGTTTGTTGTAAAGCACCAACTGAATCACCTTGAGGCAATCCACATGGCAAAGGTGATAAAAAAACTCGGACCATCCGTATCGTACGTCGACTCGTGTGACGTAAATACCGATAGGTTTGGAAAGGAAATTACAAAGATGAGCAAAACCGGGAAAATAAAATCATACCATCATGCTGACAGCAAGTTCGTGGTGGTCTCGGCCGCATCGATTGTTGCAAAGGTGACGCGCGATAGGGCAATTGAAAAGATAAACAAGCTGTACCAGATTGGAAGCGGCTATCCATCTGATGCAAGGACAGTCAAGTTTGTGAGGGACTGGTTTTTGGCACACGGGCAAATGCCCGTCTTTGTCCGCAAAAGCTGGGCACCAGTCAAGATACTGCTTTCAAGCTGAGTCTTTTCCGAGATACTTTGCTACAACCAGAGCATGATCCTTGTCGTACGGATCAAGGTTGATGTTTTGTATGAATGTAAAATTCGGTTCCAGTCTCTTAATTTCGTTTTCAATTATTTTTCTTGGGGCCTGGGTGACATCGATGCTGCGAGCCTTGATTACCAAAAACAAGTATCCTCCCTCCTTTAGGTACATCTTGCAGTTTGTTATTGCAATTTCTGTCTGGTCTGGCTGTGCAATGTCAGAATATACGACATCTACTTTTCCATATATTGAAAAATAGTTCTTTGGCTGTCTTGCGTCCTGAAGTATTGGAACGACGTTTGGCCTAAAGCCGGCAACTCTGTCCAAAAAGTCGCGCGCAACCCTGCTTGCATGCTCCACTGAAAAAACAATTCCGTTGTATCCGACAATATCGGAAATGTGGCTCACTGTAGTTCCAGTAGATGCGCCAAGGTACAAAACCTTGGTTCCTGATTTTATTGGAAAAATGTCAAGACCGATTGTTAACGCAGCCGCTAATTTGCTTCGGAATGGATCCCAAACTCTGTACTCGTCTCCGCCTTTTTTGATTAGCTTTTCGCCGTAAACTTGGTTTCCTTCAACATAGTTTATTGTTGCCAGTCTTTTCTGCCCTTCAACTTTGAGCCAAAAAACTGACTCACTTTCTTCTTCCAAACCTTTTTCTCTTTCCGCCAGACCTGAAGTCCCCGCCGGACCTCGAGTCTCTATTTGGCCTAAAGTCCCTGCTTGGCCTTCTTGAGCTAAAGCCTCCGCCCCTTCTCCTGTCGTCAAATCTTTGGTGCTGTTGCTGTACTGGCCTTTCTACTGGTTCTTTGTACTTGTCTCCAATTTCCGTTACACGGACGTTTAGCTTTTCAAGCAATGTTTGGTTTAGGCCTGCACCATACATGTCTACGCGGGCGGCAATTGCGGCCTTTGCAGCTATTGCTCGCGCCATCTTTCCTCGCTGCCATCTTGGCGCGGCATGAACTATTGGATGCTGGAAAAGTATTCCGTGTTTTGGCGGTGCAGTTCCTGTCTTTAGTGCTCTGAACAGTGCCTTTTCTGCACCCATTATCTGAATTGTACTTGCCGGCATTGATGCGAGTTTTTTGAGGCTTCCAGCCTTTGAGAGAGTTCTTGCACCAACTGCCGTGCCCAAAATTGCGCCCAAGTTTGGAGCAATCACCTTCATTTCATTTTCAACATGAGTCTCAATTTCCTTTCTTACTTTTGTCATGTCTAGGATCTGTCTTGCAATGGAC
>JAHEXS010000031.1 GCA_023252015.1 Candidatus Nitrosotenuis sp.
ATTTCTTTAAAAAACGTAATCATGTGAAGTGGAAATAAAACAAAATATAGATAAAAAATGCTTTTAGATCTCTTTTAGCAGCTTTTCAATTGCTTGGCTTGCATTAACCATGCCTTGCTCTCTAGCAATTTTCTCAATTTTTGCATATTGTTCTGCCGTAAAACATACTGGCATTGTGCGTTTTGACATGTTCTGAGTTACTGTCCTAATTTTATAAACTTTGACGATAGAAGACCCTCTGACTTGTCAGGTAGCGGTTCACATCCTTTACACTCAATGAAATGATCTCACCGTTCTATGAAAGAGATATTTGACGCCGAGATCAAAAAATCACAATTGCCAAAAAAGCGACAAATTCTTGTAATTGGGAGTAATGAAAACGGTTGCACTCCAGAACTAGAAAAAATTGCATATGATGTTGGGATGGAGGTGGCAAAATCTGACTCTATTCTGATAACGGGCGGTCTTGACGGCGTAATGAAAGCAGCATCACACGGCGCTCATGATGCGGGCGGCCTGACTATTGGAATAATTCCTCAAAATGATCCCTCATTTGCAAATGAATACTGCGATGTTATAATTCCAAGTGGTCTTGGCCTGTCGAGAGATTTTCTAAATGCCTTGTCTGCAGACGGTGTAATTATAGTCGGTGGCGGTTCTGGCACATTATCAGAAGCATGCGCTGCATACATGCACAAAAAACCAATGGTGGCACTAAAGAACTCTGGCGGTGTTGCATCAAAATACGCTGATCAGTACCTTGATCATCGGCAAAATGTGAAAATTGTAGGCGTTGAGACACCAAAAGAGGCAGTAACCTACATTCTAAGCCAAATCACTGCATAGAAACAAGCAACGGATCTGGCTCGTAGAATTTACCGTATTTTTTGGCAAGCTCGTTTAGCTCATTCACAATGTTTCTAATTCCAATTTCTTTTGCTGTTTCGAACAATGGTTTTTTGAGGCCCAGTCCAAGCTGCGCCGCTTTTTCTATTTCAGCAATGTCGCTTGCCTTGTTTGTTACAAGCCATGCTGCATTGTTCAAAATGTTTGCAACCAGTTGAATCGGATTACATCGCTGCGCAAGTTTTTCATCTAGCTGAACTCGCTCGTATTTTTCATCCGAATACTTGTAGAATCCCTCACCTGACTTTTGCCCGAGTTTTTTTCCATTGAACAATAGTTCCACTTCTGGATGGGGCAATATGACTTTCTTATCGCGCAACTCGAGTTCTATTGTTGCCTTGTGTATTACATCCATTCCAGTAAAGTCAGCAAGCTCAAATATTCCCATTGGAAATCCCATCTTGAATTTCACTGCAGAATCAATTTCTTCCATTTTGAGGTTTTCTCTTTGTTTTAACCAACATGCTTCGTGGACAAGCGGAATGAACAAGCGATTAACGATAAATCCTGGAACGTCTTTTTTGCATATCACTGGTTCTTTTTTTACTGATTTCACGTACTCTACTGTCTGGTTGAGAATTTCCGGCGCAGTTTTTTGTCCAGGTATTACTTCGACTAGCTTCATTAATTGAGGGGGATTGAAAAAATGAATGCCAACAAATCTTTCTGGGTTGCTTATGATATTTGCAATTTCAGTAATTGGAAGCGTACTTGTGTTTGATGCAAAAATTACGTTTTTGCCAGCCGCTTGATCAAGTTCAGAGTAGACCTTTTTTTTCAAGTCCATTATTTCTGGAACTGCCTCTATTACCAAATCAGCTAATTTTACTGCCTCTTTGAGGTCTACCTGAGTCTTTATTCTTGAAAAAATTTCATCCGACTGTGATTTTGTTATTTTTTCCTTTGATACTAGTTTTTCAAGACTCCACTTGATTTTCTCAAGTGCCTTGTCCAAAAACTGCTGCTCGATGTCACGTAATACCACGTTGTACCCATACATGGCACTGACTTGGGCAATGCCGTGGCCCATTATTCCAGATCCCAAAACTGTGATGTTTTTTATTGCCAACTATTTTCTTGGTTTGGTTTATCCATTATAATGTATTTCGTGATTTCGCATTCCTATACACTACTGTAAAATATGGCAGAGTACACACATACGATCAGTGTTTAAACTATGGACTGTATATTCTGTAAAATTGCAAAAGGGGAAATCAAGGCAAGAACAATACTTGAAACACAAAAGTCACTGGCGTTTTTAGACGCATTTCCATTGGCTCCTGGCCACTCACTTGTCATACCAAAAAATCACTATGAAAAAATTCAAGACCTGTCATCGGCTGATAATGCAGATCTCTTTGAAACAGTCCACAAGGTTGTCTCATTAGTAGACAAAATTACCGGCTCTACGTTGGTGGCAGTTCACAATGGAAAGGAAAGTGGGCAAGAGATTCCTCACGTTCACGTACACCTAGTTCCTCGTAGCTCACGCGATTCGGCAGGTCCAATTCACAGCATGTTTTCCAAGAGGCCGAGTCTTTCAGACAAAGAATTTGATGATGTGTTGAATAAAATAAAATCAAACTAGTACGGGTATAGTTGCCTTTTAGTTTCTTTTTCCTCTACTCTTATTGCTTTTGTTGGGCAAGTCTGTGCAGCGTCCATTATTTTATCTGGCTTTGCGCCCTTTTGGTTTATCACACTTGATTTTGGATTCATCTTGGATAATTTATCGACAGCAAAAACTTGGGGCGCAATTGTTTCACAGCTACAGCACCCAATGCATAGGCTGTGCTCTACACTGACTGACAAGTCCTGCTCCTTTTCCTGCGTTATTTTAAAGTCATAGGGTTTTTTTGCTTGATTATTTGATTCGTAATTTTTCCAAAACTCCGCTACATATCTTTTCCAGAAGAATGGATCTGACTGTTCTGTCTGTTTTGTGTATCTTGTCCAATCTTCCTCAGGTGTGCCCTCACCTGGTCGTGCACCCCAATTCGTTCTAGTGACGTTTTTTTCCTTTTTTATTTTTGACTCTGTATATTTTTTTGATTCTCTGTTCTTTGAATTTGCAATTCTTCTGTCTTTTTTTAACATATGATATGCTTCGGTTACACTCTTGAATTTTACGCCGTCTTTCTCATCTGTGTTTTTATCTGGATGTGATTCTAACGCAAGTTTTCTGTACGCGTATTTTATCTCGTCAAAGGACGATCCTGGATTTATCTTTAGAATCTGATATGCGTCAAACGTATTCAACACTTGATTAATGCTTAACTATTTTAAAAATATGTTAGTTTGCCACTGTTTTTGCTATGCCTTGATTAATCTCTGTGATGATTCGTATTATTTCGCTAAAGTCTAGTGTTTCCTGGTCCACTAGTATTTTGGCAATTACTTCGTTTTCGTTGATGAGTATCTGTATTTTTTGAATTACTGACTTGTAAAGAATTGCCCGCTTTCCTTCAAACGTTTCTGCCAAACCTGTAGTCATCACCATCTTTTTGTCAATGAGCTGATTCATCTTTCTGTATCCTGATGTGCTTGGTATCTTGCATCGCTCCAAAATCTTTGGAATTGTCTCAGGTGAATCCCTGATTATATTCATGATTGCTTTTTTCTCTTCATCTGCAAATGTTTTCAGAATTAATTCTGTCAGGTGTTGGTTTTTAATTACCAGCCAAATTTCTGATGTTTCTGAGTCTTGTTCTATTGCCAGAAAATTTTTGAGTATCTTGTCTTCAATAATTTTTAGTTCATTTGTGAAGTGAAATAATGATTTTTTTATCTCTGGGAACTTGTAAAACATGTCTGTCATCTGCATGCCGTGGCTTTGCAACTGCTGCTCAATACCTTCAAAATCTTTAGAATTGATCTCTTTTTTTACAGTCCGTATGATGGCATTCACTATGATCTCATCTAAGCCTCGCATGGATGACAGATGCGTGTTTTATATTTAAGTAGGCTGGAATTTTATTTAAAAATAATTCTGTCCGTCTGGGATTTTTACTCGACTATCTCGTCTTCTTGTTTCCAAGCCGGCTCAACTATGCACAAAAACTCTAGATCTGTTTTTCCAGTATTTCTGATAAACTGTCTTGAGAACGGAGGAATGTACGCTGCTTGATTCTCCATGACATCTGATGATTCATCATCTATGTGCAAAACGCCTCGCCCTTTTGTGATAAAGTAAACCTCTGATGATTTTAGTTTGTGTGGCTTTGAGCTCTTGCCTGGTTCTATGACGCACTGCGATATACTGTATCTTATGCCGAGCATTGTGTTGTGTGGGTGAAAAATTTGCTTTATCCTGGTTCCCTCGGCTCCCGGTATGGGGGCACATTTGGCTAGATCAGAAATTATCATGTTTTTTCATGTGTTGTGTTTTATTTTTCTCTATCTGTATATCATCTGATAATTTTATGAATTCGTTCATCATCTATTGACTGAAAAATCTTTTCTCCTCTTGCCCAGTTTTTTACAGTTTTGGAATCTTTTTTCATTGCCATCTTTAAGAGATCGGCCGCTTCCTCGATTTCACCTACCGCTGCCTTACTTCTGGCCTTTGCATAGATGACATTCATGTTGTCACTTGAGGAAAGAATTTTCTCAAAAATAATTATCGCGTCCTGATGCTTTCCGATTTCCGAAAGCTCGATTCCTTTATGGAAGTACGCTTCCATGTGATCTGGGTGATTTTGATGAACTCTGGAAAAATAATTCAGCGCCTCCTCATGTCTTTTGAGCTTTGCAAGAATTACTCCCTTGTAGAATAACGCATTTGGTTTTGTCGTGTCTTTTTTAATTGCATTTTCAAGTGATTCAAGTGCTTCCTCATGACGAAACAATCTGTCAAGCAACACTCCTTTGTTGTAATGACTAGGCGCATAGTTTGGACTGCATTTGATGGCTTTGTTATAATTTGCCATTGCGTCATCAACATTTCCGAGTTCTGCTAGCGATATCGCCATGTTGTTTAACACAACTTCGTTGTCTGGCTCTTTTTGAAGTATTTTTTCAAAACAAGTTATGGCATCATGATACTTGCGAATCTGGTTTAAGGCGGTTCCCTTGTTGAATAATGCGTCTTTATGTGTGGGCTCAACCTTTAGTATCTGGTTGAAAACGTCAATTGCTTTTTTTGGCTGGTTTTTTTGCAAAAATGACACTGCCTGCTGCATCTGTTCGCTAGGTTTTTTGTTGTCGTGAAAAATCATCGTATGACTATTTTTGTATTGATGCCAATTTAATGATTTAAAATAATCCTGTTATTGTATGAATCGTAAAAAATTCTATATTCTCTGTGAAAACCTTTCTGCCGCACTGACCAGCGTTTTTACATCCGAATCTAAATGTGCGTTTGAAAATGCGCCAAGCTTACCCGGCAAGAAAAACACTCCGTCCTTCACAATCATTTCAAAATGAAACTGCTGTAATAGTTTAGTGTTGCACCTTGCAGCATCTGCGGCATTTTGTATTTCTGCAATCTCTTTTGTAAAGTGTGTCATAAATAACGAGCCCTTACCGGTGAGAATTGCGTTTCCTGAAAATGTTTTGGATAATTGTTTTCTTGTTTTTTCGCCTAGGCTGTCCAATTTTGAGTAAATACTTTTTCCATTCTTTAATATGTTCAAAGTTGCCTTTCCAGCTTTCATCGTCATGGGATTTGCAGAAAATGTCCCGCCTCCAATGTATGCTCTGTTTGTTTTTGAATGAGTTGTGGTATCTGCATAATTCATTATTTCGTCTGCTCCACAAATCACTCCGACTGGAAATCCTCCACCAACAATTTTTCCAAGCGTTACAATGTCCGGCTCTAATCCCATGGTGTCGTATATGCACCCATATCTGAATCTAAATCCCGTAACAATTTCATCTAGGATGAATAAGGCGTTTACTTTTTTTGCATGTTCCTGCAGCCCTCTGAGATATTCTTTTGTTGCAGGTATGCAGCCACCACCGCCCAAGACCGGCTCTACTATGATTCCAGCAAGTTCTTTTTTTACTGATTGCAAAATTTCTAATGACTTTTCCAAGTTGTTGTATGGCAGCGATATGATATGTTCTTCACCGGTAAGTCCGTTGCTCTCAGGCTCATTAAATGGCCAGTTGACACTTTTTAGAAGATCAGTCGTGTATCCGTGCCACCCGCCGTCAATTTTTGCAATTATTTTTTTGCCTGTGACTGCACGCGCAAGTCTTACTGCATACATTGTAGCTTCGGTCCCAGTTGTCGCATAGCGAATTTTTTGCGCAATTGGAACTACCTTTGAAATCATCTCCGATAGTTCGATTGTGTTTTTGTTTACCACTCCATGCATCCACCCGTCTGCTATCTGCTCTTTTACTTGTGCAAAGACATCTTTTGCAACGTGCCCCAAAATTAAACTCCAGTGGCCCATCCAAAAATCTACGTACTTGTTTGAATCAACATCGATGAGGAATTTCCCACTTGCAGACCTTGTAACAAATGGATATGGCTCAAAAAATCTAATGTTGTGGCTTACTCCGTTCACATGAAGTTTTTTTGATTTCTCAAAAAGACTTGACGAGGTCCGAGTTTTTTTCCTGTATTGTTTTTCTAATTCTTCCAACTGACTACTACCTTATATTGACCGATATATTTTTGATCGATTTATGTCATGTTTTCAGAAAAATTTTCTGAATGGTTTATATGCTATTTCCACTGTTATTTTTTTGCATACGTAACGCTATGGCGGCGCTTGTGATGAAGTGTGGTAGTATACCATTTTGTGATTTACGGGCCTCCAGTTACGCATACAAAATGAGGATTTGATCAAAAGATCTAATCTGACTATGTGAAGTTTGTGCATTCCGTCCAATTCCATTAATACACAATTAAACCAAAATGAATCCCGTTGATCCTGCGGGACCTGACTGCTATCGGATTGGTACTAAGCCATGCGAGTCGTTGTAGCAATACAAGGCAGACTGCTCAGTAACACGTAGTTAACCTAACCTATGGATGGGGATAACCTCGGGAAACTGAGAATAATCCCCGATAGACCACAATGCCTGGAATGGTTTGTGGTTCAAATGATTTATCGCCATAGGATGGGACTGCGGCCTATCAGCTAGTTGGTGAGGTAATGGCCCACCAAGGCTATAACAGGTACGGGCTCTGAGAGGAGGGGCCCGGAGATGGGTACTGAGACACGGACCCAGGCCCTATGGGGCGCAGCAGGCGAGAAACCTTTGCAATGTGCGAAAGCACGACAAGGTTAATCCGAGTGTCTTCTGCTAAAGAAGTCTTTTGTTAGTCATAGAACCACTGATGAATAAGGGGTGGGCAAGTTCTGGTGTCAGCCGCCGCGGTAAAACCAGCACCTCGAGTGGTCAGGAGGTTTATTGGGCCTAAAGCATCCGTAGCCGGTTGTTTAAGTTTTCGGTTAAATCTATGCGCTTAACGTATAGGCTGCCGAAAATACTGGACAGCTAGGGAGTGGGAGAGGTACACGGTACTCAATAGGAAGGGGTAAAATCCTTTGATCTGTTGATGACCACCTGTGGCGAAGGCGGTGTACCAGAACACGTTCGACGGTGAGGGATGAAAGCTGGGGGAGCAAACCGGATTAGATACCCGGGTAGTCCCAGCTGTAAACGATGCAAACTCGGTGATGCATTGGCTTGTGGCCAATGCAGTGCCGCAGGGAAGCCGTTAAGTTTGCCGCCTGGGAAGTACGTACGCAAGTATGAAACTTAAAGGAATTGGCGGGGGAGCACCACAAGGGGTGAAGCCTGCGGTTCAATTGGAGTCAACGCCAGAAATCTTACCCGGAGCGACAGCAGAATGAAGGTCAAGCTGAAGACTTTACCAGACAAGCTGAGAGGTGGTGCATGGCCGTCGCCAGCTCGTGCCGTGAGATGTCCTGTTAAGTCAGGTAACGAGCGAGACCCCTGCTCCTAGTTGCTACCGTTACTCTCTGGAGTAGCGGAGCGAATTAGTAGGACCGCCGCAGTTAATGCGGAGGAAGGAAGGGGCCACGGCAGGTCAGTATGCCCCGAAACTCTGGGGCCACACGCGGGCTGCAATGGTATTGACAATGTGTTCCGAATCCGAAAGGAGGAGGCAATCATCAAACAATACCTCAGTTATGATTGAGGGCTGTAACTCGCCCTCATGAATATGGAATCCCTAGTAACTGCGCGTCACTACCGCGCGGTGAATACGTCCCTGCTCCTTGCACACACCGCCCGTCGTTTCATTGAAGTTGGCTTTTAGTGAGGTAGTGTCTTGTTGGCATTATCGAGCTTGAGGTCAGTGACAAGGGAAAAGTCGTAACAAGGTGACCGTAGGGGAACCTGCGGTCGGATCACCTCCTTAGACAAAGACAAAGATTTGTGTGCGGAATGCACGAACTTCACATAAAAAACCATCAGATGCAATGCATCACGAAAGTGATGTATGAAGGATGTAGCGGGTTCCACCCAGGAACACGCAATGATCATCGTGCATAGTCGTGTAATATTGTGGCTAATCATACCAGTGCATAGACGCCAGTAGGAGGATTGCTAGGCTTGAGAAGAGATGAAGGACGTGGCAAGCTGCGATAAGCCCGGGGTAGGCGCAAGCGTCCTATGATCCCGGGATCTCCGAATAGGAATCCTGTATTTTACATACATACCGTACGCAAGTGCGGTAATCGAACCATGGGAATTGAAGCATCTTAGTACCATGTGGAAGAGAAATCAATTGAGATATCCCAAGTAGCGGCGAGCGAAACGGAAAGAGCCCAAACTGAATCTGTTATGGTAACATAGCAGAGATGTGGTGTTCGGTTATGATATTACGATCCGAGAACGCAACTGAAGTTTTCTGGAACGTAACGGCATAGAGGGTGATACCCCCGTAAGTGAAACGGTATCGGATCTTATCATGACCAGAGTACTTGTCCTTGGCAGTGGGCAAGGAAATTAGGTGAAAGTAGCATCTAAGGCTAAACATTCCTCAAGACCGATAGTGGACTAGTACCGTGAGGGAAAGCTGAAAAGTACCCCGGAAGGGGGGTGAAAAGTGCATGAAACCTACTGGTTACAGACGTGGGTGGCATAGAAGATGATTTTTCCAGACTAGAGGTCCTAGCAATAGGGCTGAAGGTTTGGGTTCCTAGTCATCAGTGTCATCCGTTCCGTCTCGAAACACGGGCCATGGAGCTTACCGTTATGGCAAGCCTAAACCTTAACAGGGTGGAGGCGAAGGGAAACCGAATTTCCGCAGCATCCGCAAGGGAAAGCGTGTGAAAGTGCGTTAAGTCATAACGGCAAGGCTAGAAGCCAAGCGATCTATCCCTGAGCAAGCTGAAGGCGAGCGAAAGCTCGTTGGAGGGCTGAAGCAGTTCTAACGTGCAAATTGTTTGTCTGACTTGGGGATAGGGGTCAAAAACCAATCTAGCTTGGCGCTCGCTAGTTCCAACCGAAGCATCTCGCAGGGTGTCCTTTATGGAGATAGCACTTCCTGTAGAGCACTGTTAGGGTGGAGCGGGGAAGAAATTCCTCACCACCTCTACAAACTCCGAAGGGATGTGCATTATAGAAGTAAGGAGACGGGTTTGCGTGACGTAAGGTTCGCAACCGAGAGGGGTTTAACCCAGACCAAAGTTAAGGCCCCCAAATTCGTACTAAGTGTCAAGCGGAAGAGCGTCATTACGCCAAGACAGCAGGGAGGTAAGCTCAGAAGCAGCTATCCTTTAAAAAGTGTGTAACAACTTACCTGCCGAGCGTGGTGGCCTCGAAAATGGACGGGGCTAAAGTACGGTGCCGATACTTTGGATACTTACCTTAGGGTAAGTCATGGTAGGTTGGCGTAGTGATTGGGTCGAAGCAGGGCCGTGAGGTCCTGTGGACCGATTGCTATTGCAGATCATGGCGGCAGTAACAGCATAGTAAGGTGAGAATCCTTACCTTCGCAAGTGCAAGGGTTTCCAGGCAATGCGTCATCAGCCTGGAGTTAGTCGGTCCTAAGATTAATCTCAACAGAATTAATCGAAAGGGAAACTTGTTAATATTCAAGTACCTAGTGGAAAGCGCTATTACCTATTTGATCGCTTCAAGATAGGGCATTTACAACCGTCGTTGTATCTAACTCTTCTAGGATTGGGGAGTGTCGTAATGACGAGAACTGATCCGAGAGAGGAATGGCTTGGCGTTAGCTGAGTTTGCTCGAGTCTTGGGGACATTGAACAATTGAGTAGGGAGTAATTCACTATGCCCGTACCGAGAACCGACACAGGTGCACTGGATGAGAAGTCCAAGAAGTATCGGGTATACCGTAGGCGAGGGAACTCGACAAATTAGTCCTGTACCTTAGGTATAAGGGATGCCTGCAGTCCTAATGAGAAATTGGGACAGCAGGTTGCAATGACAAGGGGGTTCCGACTGTTTAATAAAAACACAGGTGACTGCTAGTCCGAAAGGATTTGTATAGTCACTGAATCCTGGCCGGTGCTGGTACCTAAAACTTGGGTTCA